>DATNJO010000868.1:0-4107 GCA_035603895.1 Pyrinomonadaceae bacterium | reverse complement strand
GGACCGGCGCGGTTACGCGTCACTGACATGCGAAGCGGCCTCAGAGTTTTGAAGGAAGCCGAACTTCAGCAGGGACAGAGTGTCATTGAAGTAAATCTCGATCTGCCGTTTGACGCCGGGCAGGTCTACGCCGTCTCGGTTGATGCTGACGGGCATCGCGCGGCGTGGCAGTTGGTCAAACGTCGCTCGTTCCTGCGCGAGGAAGGTGGGACCACGATTGAGATGAAGTCGCTGATCATGCGTCTCATGCTGGTTCCCAACGACCCCGAATCATTCGATCTCGCTGACGGCTACGAGAAGTTGGTCCAAGCCGGTTCGCCGACTGTCAGCGGATTGAACGGTTGGACCAGTACCGCTTTCGGACAACTTGAAGATGCTGCCCGGATGGCCTTCCTCAATATCGACGCGAAGCTGAGAGACACCCGCATCAATGGCGTGTCGTTGCTTTCTTATGTACAGGGAGTGAGTCATGTATCGGTCGATCGGCTTTTTCTGTACGTGAAGCCCGAGTTGAAGCAACTCGTCGACGACTCGCAAGATTTCGCTGGCGCACCTGGCCACGGCATACCTGCAAACACTACGGTGCCGTTACCCGGTCATCCGGATAGCTGGAAACACAATCGGTTCGGAGCCGGCAACCTGCAACTGAGCTTCTCAGTGGATACGCTTCCTTTACCTAACGATGCTGCGACACGAGTTTATTCCGTGGACGCGGACATCGATCTCGAGCGAGGTTTGCTGCACGTAGCGGAATGGTTAGACAACAAGTTCATTCATCCATCGCGCAAGACTAACCAAACGCTCGTGTACGCGTTGCTGTTTTCACAAGGCATCATCCCGCACTACACACTCAGCCCGGTCGTTGGTTAGCGCACCGCTCGAAAACAGTGGGAAAAATCCGGCATTCGGCTAGAATGTGCTGCCGAATGAACCTCCCACCGGAAACACAACTTGGCCGTTACAAGATCGTCTCCCTCATCGGCGCGGGAGGTATGGGTGAGGTCTACCTCGCGCAGGATACCGCGTTGCAACGCAAAGTCGCGCTGAAAGTGCTCCCGCCTGACGTGGCTGCCAATCAGGATCGGATGCGCCGTTTCAAACAGGAGGCGACGTCCGCGGCGTCTCTGAATCATCCAAACATCGCGCACATCTACGAGATTGGTGAGACCGACGGGTTTCATTTCATCGCGATGGAATATGTTCAGGGACAAACCCTGCGCGAGAAGATTCACCAGGAAGGCGAAGAACTCTCGAAACTGCTGCGCGTCCTGCAACACGTCGCGGATGGTTTGGCCAAAGCTCACGCCGCCGGAATCGTGCATCGCGATCTCAAGCCCGACAACATCATGGTCAGTTCTGACGGGCACGCAAAGATTCTCGACTTCGGTCTGGCCAAGCTGGTTGAGCCTCAGTCGAGCACCATAAGCGTGAGTGGTGAAGACCCGACGATTCTTCAGCCACACTCGACACCGGGTCTAGTGCTCGGGACGATGGGCTATATGTCGCCGGAACAAGCGCAGGGAAAGACGCGCGAGATCGATCACCGCTCCGACATCTTTTCGTTTGGTTGCATTCTGTTTGAAGCGATCACGGGACACAAAGCGTTTGTTGGCAGCGACACGATCGAAACACTCAACCGGATCATCCGCGAGCCCGCGCCGCCGATCGCTACGTTCAATTCCCGCGCACCCGCTGACTTGCAACGCATCGTGCGGCGTAGTCTGGCGAAGGATCCCGACCAGCGTTACCAGAACATCAAAGACGTCGCGATCGAACTAAAGGAAGTTCGTAACGAACTGAAAGATAGTGTTGCCGGCGGAGGTTCCTGGTCGAACACTTTGGCCGATGAATCTGCCAGCGAAGAAGCGAAGACCTTGTGGCTTCCGGACAAGACAGTGGCGCGTAGTGTTACAACCGGCGCGGCCGGGAGTGCCACTTCAACGAATGCCTCGAGTGCCGAGTACATCGTTAACGGAATCAAACGCCACAAACTCGCGGTTGCCTCAGTGGCGGTGCTCGTAGTTGGCGTCCTTGCAGCATTCGGAGCGTGGTCCTATTTCCACGCGCGTACGACCGAAGTCGCGATCGAATCGATCGCCGTGATTCCGTTCGTCAATCAGAACAACGATGCAAACGTCGACTGGATCTGCGACGGTCTCACGGAAGGAATCATTAACAACCTGACGCAGGTGCCGAACCTGAAAGTGATCGCGCGCAGTTCTGTGTTTCGCTACAAGGGAAAGGAAGTGGATCCTTTTGTGGTGGGCCGGGAGTTGGGCGTGCGTGCCGTGTTAACAGGAAGATTGATGCAGATCGATGACCGGATGTTGATCAGCACTGAGCTGGTCGACGTTCGCGACAACAAACAACTGTGGGGCGAGAAGTATCAGCGTAAACTGGCGGACATGCTGCTGGTCAAACGCGACATCGCGCGCGAGATCACCACTAACCTGCGACCGACGCTGTCGGGCGTCGACAGGACGCTCGCTGACAAACAGCACACGACGGACCCTGATGCTTACCAGCTTTACATGAAAGGTCGTTTCTACTGGAACAAGCGCACGCCGCCTGATTTCCAAAAAGCAATCGGTTTCTTTCAGCAGGCGATCGACCACGATCCAAACTTCGCGCTTGCTTATACAGGACTCGCTGACTCGTATGCGCTGCTAACGGCTTACACCGGCGAACAGTCGCACGTGGTGATGCCGAAAGCCAAAGAGGCCGCGCTCAAGGCTCTCGAACTGGACGACCGGCTCGCTGAAGCGCACGCCTCTCTCGGCCAAATTGCCGCGTACTACGAGTACGATTTTCCAAAGGCTGAGCAGGAATACCGTCGCGCGTTGGAGCTGAATCCTAATTACGCCACCGCGCATCAGTGGCTGGCGGAACACCTTGCGTCGATGAAGCGCTTCGATGAGTCGCTGGCGGAGATCCAGCGTGCACTCGAACTCGATCCGCTCTCGATAATCATGAATCGAATCTACGCCGACATTCTTGTCGACGCGCGTCGCTACGACCAGGCCATCGAGCAGTTTCACAAAACGATTGAACTCGATCCAAACTTTGCCACCGCGCACTTTTTCCTCGGTCGCGCTTACGAGGCGCAGGGTATGTACGACAACGCGGTAAGCGAATACAGCAAGTCCGCCGCGTTGACCGGATTTCCGCCGGACCAGTTGGCAAAGATGAACGAAGCCTACGCGAAGTCGGGATGGAAGGGATACGTGCAAGTAGTTTTGAACTACGCGCTCAACGATCGAAACACGAGGACGCCGCCGTTTGTAATGGCTGGTTATTACACGCGGCTCGGGCAAAAGGAAGAAGCGATCGCGTGGTTGCAAAAGGGTTACGAACAACGCGACTTCAGGATGACGATGCTGAGCGTAGACTTCGGGTTTGATGGTCTCAGATCCGATCCGCGTTTTATGGATTTGGTGCGCAAGATAGGACTGCCGGAATAGAGTATTTAACTGGCTCCAGGCCGAGATGATTTCTCGCGCAAAGGCGCAAAGGCGCAAAGAAAATCTTTCGATACGCGGTAGCGCTTTGCGTCTTTGCGCCTTTGCGCCTTTGCGCGAGAAGACTTTTAGGAGGAAAGGCTGAAATGAGAAAGACTTCGCTGGCACTTTTGTTGATGCTCGTTGCGGTTGCGATGGTCCAGGCGCAGAGTGATGCGCACTGGCCGCAGTGGCGTGGACCGTTCTTCAACGGCATGGCTCGCGGCGACGCGCCGACAGTTTGGAGCGACACGAAAAACATCAAGTGGAAAGCGGAGATTCCCGGACGCGGGTTCTCTACGCCCGTGATGTGGGGCGATCGTATCTTTCTCACGACTGCAATTCCGAGTGGTAAGGCTGCTGAAGCGCCTGCACCCGCGCCGGCTGAAGGACGCCGCGCCGGTGGTGGCGCTGGTCCACTCGTCGAACATAAGTTCGAAGTGCTCTGTCTCGATCGAAAAACCGGGAAGCTTCTCTGGCAAAGAACCGCAAAGGTCGCGACTCCGCACGAAGGTTATCACCGCGCGTACGGCAGCTTTGCTTCAAACTCACCGATCACCGATGGCCGTTACGTCTACGCGTTCTTTGGTTCGCGTGGCTTGTACGTTTA
>DATNJO010000867.1:0-6067 GCA_035603895.1 Pyrinomonadaceae bacterium | reverse complement strand
TATCGACGGGCTGCTATCCAGGGAGTCTGAAATCAATCTGTACCGCGTGCTGCAAGAGTGCCTCAACAACGTCCTCAAGCACAGCGCGGCAACAACGGCCTGGTTGTCAATCAAACGAACACCCGACGGCGCGCAAATAATCTGTAGAGATAACGGAAAGGGATTCGACTCCGAAACAGTTTCGCTGTGCAGCGGCATGGGATTGATCGGGATGGCGGAACGCGTGCGAATGCTGCACGGCAAATACACGATGGAATCTGCCCCAGGAAAAGGCGTTACGATCTACATCACAATTTAAGACAGATCACGGCGCATGAAGAAACAGATTAACGTTCTGATTGCCGACGATCATCCCATCTTTCGCAGCGGGCTTCGCTTAATGATCGAAGCAGACGCACTGCTCAAAGTGGCAGGCGAAGCCGAAGACGGTGAGTCGGCGCTCGCGTGCATCCGCACGCTTCAACCTGATGTCGCGGTGCTCGATATTGATATGCCTCCACCCGATGGGATGGCGGTTGCGCGCCAGATTCAGAAAGAAAGACTACCCGTTGAGATAATCTTTCTGACGATGCATAACGAAGAAGAATTCCTCAACGCTGCTCTTGACGCCGGTGTGAAGGGCTTCATAGTAAAAGACGGCGCTGCGAACGAACTCAATGCCTGCATCAAAGCCGTGGCGGTGGGCAAGAATTTCATAAGTCCAACTCTTTCCGGCCATCTACTGAAGAGACGAGGTAAGCCAGACACACCCGCCGCAGAGAGATCTGCGATCGACGTTCTCACTGTGGCAGAACGCCGCGTTCTGTTACTGATCTCCGAATCCATGACAAACAAAGAGATCGCCGAAAAGATGTTCATTAGCGTACGCACCGTCGAGCATCACCGCTCAAACATTTGTGCCAAACTGAACCTGACCGGCAAAAACGCGCTTCTCACCTTCGCGCTCACCCACAAATCCCAACTCTGATTTATTGTTTCTTGTGCCTCTTTGTGGCTAAAAATAGGTGCTACTACCTATATCAAAATAGGTAGTACCTCCGATTCACCGCCTGCGCGTTCCGGCATCGAGCAGTGCAAGAAAGGTGGTTGGGGGACTTTCACCAACCCGACCTTCAAGAATCAGGGCGACTGCGTTTCCTTCGTCAACCGCATGAATCACATGAGCAATTAAGTGAGTCAGGGTAGCAACAATCAGAAGCACTCCCAGGCCGGGCTTCGCCAGACGGTCTGGGAGTTCAAAGGTCCAACCGGCTTTGCACCACTGTCATTTGGCGATGAGTTTATCTACCTCATCCAGTAAGTGCTCAATACCATCTGGCTTTGTGAGGTAGCGTTGTGCACCTGCATCAAGCGCAGCTTGCTTGTCCGCTTCATACGCGGCAGCAGAATAGAAAAGGATCGGAGTGGTCTTATCAAACTCCCGGATTCGGCGGGTAAGTTCTGTGCCTGTAATCTCGGGCATCCAGTTATCCAAAACGATCAGATCAAACTTCTCTCGTTTTAGTAGGTCTAACGCTTCTGCGCTACTTCCCACACAGATCACGTCATGGCCGCTTGATTGCAGCATAAGGAAAACTAACTCGCGAGTATCTGAGTTGTCGTCCGTGCAGAGGATACGGCCTTTGGGCAAACTTATAGATTCCTTTCCCAAATTCATGGGTTACTTGCAATTCTGAAATGTGCGGGAGAGCACGGATAGGACGTGGTACTGTACGCACGCATACAAGAAAAGGCAAGGCGGGAAATTCTCACGAAGGAAACTCCGCTTCCTGCTCCCGCTTACGGCCACCAATACGTTGATTACAACCATCCCGGTGGGCGCAGGGCCAGCGTCAGTAGCCGTCACATCGAATGGAGCCTTCACCTAGGTGGCGAATCAGACTGGCAACGATGTCTCAGTGATCAACGCGGCAACCAACGCCGTGCTTGCCACTGTGCCGGTTGGAGCAGAGCCGACTGGAATAGCCATCACTCCAAACGGCGCTTTCGCCTACGTCGTTAACAGAACATCAGGGTCAATGTATTAAATTCGTCAACCACATTGCACCTATACAGAGGCCGCCTTCTCCAACTGCTTCAACCTGTTCGCCAACAATTCCTGTTCGCGCAGGTTCTTCGTCATTGCGATGGCGCGTTGAATTTCTTCACGTGCCTCGGAGAGCCTGCCCAGCTTCATCAGCAGGTCTCCGCGAACGCTGGGAAAGAGATGGTAACCGGCTAGCGCAGAGTCACCGGCGAGGGTGGCGGCTGCGTCGAGTGCGTCGAGTCCTGCGGCTGGGCCTTGGACCATGCTAATGGCGACTGCGCGATTGAGTGCTACGATTGGCGATGGATTGATTTGCAGCAACGCGTCGTAGAGAAGAACGATGCGGTCCCAGTCTGTCTCTTCGGCTGTACGTGCGCGCATGTGACATGCAGCAATGGCTGCCTGCAACGCGTAAGGTTTCGCGCCACCGCCTAGTCTTTGCGCTTGTTCGAGCGCGATCATTCCTCGCTGAATCTGCGCGTAGTCCCACAAGGAGCGGTCCTGATCCGGCAGTAAGACGGCCTCGCCGTTTTTGCCCCGGCGCGCTGCGTTGCGCGATGCCTGCAACTCCATCAAGGCCACAAGTGCATGAACTTCCGATTCGCCGGGGAGCAGTTGCCGCAGCATGCGTCCAACGCGCAGCGCCTCTTCAGAGAGAGACGCCCGCATCCACTCATCGCCCGAGGTCGCTGTGTAGCCCTCATTGAAAATCAGGTAGACCACCATGAGCACGGACTCAACCCTGCGACGCAACTCGTCCCCACTCGGCGTCTCAAAGGGAACGTGTGCTTCCGAGAGGGTCTTCTTGGCGCGAGAGATCCGCTGGCCCAACGTCTTTTCCGGCACAAGAAACGCACGCGCGATCTCCGCCGTGGTGAGACCGCCGATCAGGCGCAACGTGAGCGCGATGCGTCCTTCCATCGACAGGATTGGATGGCATGCGGTGAAGATGAGCCGCAGCACGTCATCATCGATAACTTGATCCAGCGACTGCTCCAAAGCATCTCCAAGCCGTTGCTGTTGCAACTCCAATTCGCGACCGATCTCTTCATGCTTTTGCAGTAGCATGCGGCCACGGCGCAAGGAATCGATCGCGCGCCGTTTTGCTGCCGTCATCAACCATGCCCCGGGATTGTCAGGGATGCCTTCATCGGGCCAAACTTCGAGGGCCGTCACGAGCGCGTCCTGGGCGAGTTCTTCGGCAATGCCGATATCGTAGGTGACGCGAGCAATCGCGGCGATGAGACGCGTGGACTCAATCTTCCACACCGCCTCAATCGTCTTAGCTACATCGCTCATGCAACCTAGTGTACGACCTTCTGGTTCTCGAAGCTCTCGGCAACTTGCTGAACGTCATCGGGGAAGTCGTGCGGCTCGCGAATCTGGCGAACTTCGAGCACCTCGTTGTTGGACATCGGAGCACGCTTGGCCCACTCGATGGCTTCTTCGCGCGAGCGGACCTGGATGATCCAGTAGCTACTGATGACTTCTTTCGTCTCGGCAAATGGGCCGTCGGTCACTGTCGCCTTGCCATCCGCATACGAAACACGTGTTCCGGTAGAAGGAGGAAACAAGCTATCCTGCGCGAGCAGCACTCCCGCCTTCTGCAGCGCCTTGTTGTACTCCATCATCTTCGCCGACGCTTCCGCCGTATGAACCGCATCCGGCGCGGGCGCAGCCGATTCATAGCCTTCCGGGATCACCATCATCATGAAACGCATTGCGCGCTGCTCCTTATTGTTGGTTCTTCAAAGGCCCAGCGGCTTGGTAGGAATTCATAATGATGCCTGAGGGAAAAGCCTTCGTGCTGGCGAGCTCGAATGAGCGTGGCGGAGTCCCCTCTGCAAAGAAGCGCTTTCCTTTGCCCAACAAGACTGGATAGACGAGCAGCAGGACCTCATCCGCAAGGCCGTGTTCGAGCAGCGTCGATGTCAGCGTTGAACTGCCCCAGAGGATCAGGTCAGGGCCGTCGTGCGACTTGATGCGGCGAATGTCCTCGACAATGTCCGGCCCAAGGCCCTCGAACGGACCCCATTCAAGGCTTTCCGGCCGGTGGGTCACGACGTATTTCGTTGCGGCATTGAGGGGGTCAGACATAGGACTGCTCGGAGCCTTTGGCCAGAAGCCCGACCAGATATCGTAAGTGCGCCGGCCCAGCAGCAGATCGAAGCGCTCGCCCTGCGCCGCGAGGAGTGCATCTCTGCCAGCAGGGCTGCGGTACGGTGCGCTCCAGTCGCTGTAGGTGAAATCGTCGTCATCGGCTGAATGCTGGATCACGCCGTCCAGCGTGATGTGTTCGATGATTCTGAGCTTTCTCATTTGAGTTCTCCGTGCTCCGGATTAATTCTCTGTTCGAGCAATAAGGTTGCCGGGGTGCCGTCGGACCATTTGTCTACTCCGACGGTTGGAAGAAAATCTCACGCACCTCGCCCCGTCCCCGAGTGGCAACGACGCTTTTGCGTGCCCATGCCAGCGCCTCGTCCATGTCAGCGCATTCCAATATCCAAAAACCGCCGATGTGTTCCTTGGTCTCAAGGTACGGCCCGTCGGTGATGAGAACTCCGCCATCGGACTGTGATCGCAGCGACTTCGCGGCCCCAAGACCGCAAGCGAACTTCCTGACACCGGCAGCAATCATCTCTTTGTTGAGTTCGTGGATCGCGTGGCCCATTGCTTCGTCCACTTGGGACGGGTCAAAGTCGTCGGGTAGGTAACCAGAAACAAAATATTGCGGCATTTGTCTTCTCCTATAAATGATTTTTCAGGCGGATTGCTTTTCCGGCCTTCACTACAACGACGAATGGCCAGACTGGAATTCTACAAGCTGTCGGGAAAATTTTTATTTCGAGGAATTTTTAGTTCCGGGGGAGATATCCTGCGCATCGCAGATATAGCTTTCCGACGTTCCTGCCGGATCGCCTGCTCTTCTCGAAAGCGCATGGAATCGAAGAAGCCGGGGGTAGGATACAGCTTTCTCGCCCTCAACCAAGCTTCCTAAATGATTACGATTTGTGAGATCCCAGCGAAACGGTATGTGGAGCATGTGCTTTCATCCGCGTTAGCTTGATCAAGACAAAGCTCGCACGGTGTTACTTTCGCCTCTTTAGGAGGCACACTACCGCGGCCGCAATGATCCCATAGATTGGTATCCCAAGAAGAACTCCGTAGAATATGGGATAAATGATATTAGAATCA
This sequence comes from Pyrinomonadaceae bacterium, assembly GCA_035603895.1. Classification (GTDB taxonomy): domain Bacteria; phylum Acidobacteriota; class Blastocatellia; order Pyrinomonadales; family Pyrinomonadaceae; genus PSRF01. The sequence continues at coordinate 846 of DATNJO010000867.1, read as the reverse complement.
CCGACATAATTACCTCTTAGCTCAACAAGTCTTATTGTCGGTAAGTAGGCGAAAACGAACACTCCAAAGATCGGATCCAACCGCGGCGAAAGCCATATACTCAAACCTGCGACAATCGTCCACAGCAATGCTTGTCCTGCTGTTAACAAACCCGCAAGTTTAATGAATCTCCTCATCGGAATGCTTTGTACACGATTCAGTGCTTCAGTTCTTATGTCTTTAATCCAGCCACCTGGACAGATACGATACTCCGACGTCCTGTTCTTGGGCTGGATCTGGTTGCCGCCAAAGATAACAACGTAATACCTCCAAGTCCTCCTGCAACTAATATCCGCTTCGTGAGTTCGAAGCGTGTGATTGAAGGATTCTTTTGTGCTCGGAATTTCGACATTGACTAGAAGCCGGCGAGTTTCTGATCGACCTTTCTTTCCCAGTCCTCGATGCGTTGCTTCAGTTTGCGGACCAACTCCGGATGCTGCGCGGTTAGATCATGCCGCTCGGCCAAGTCAGTGTTCAAATCAAAGAGCAAATAGTTTCGGCCATCGATCAGGAGTTTCCACCGGGCCGGACCTTACTGCGTTAGTTAAACGTATCCCCTCACGCGCGAGGCGATCGATGTTTGGGGTGCGAGCGTCGGGCGCACCATAGCTGCCGATGTCGCCATAACCCATATCGTCCATGATGATGAGAACTACGTTCGGCTTGCTGCGGGAGGAATCAGAGGTTCGTTGCGCGAGGACGTTCACAAACGACCAAAGTGTGATAACTAATGTCGTGTGGATCAGTAAACGTCGCCCCATGAACTGCCTCCTGCCTACGTGTCTGAGCACTTCGGAATTCGTGGAC
>DATNJO010000866.1:0-5506 GCA_035603895.1 Pyrinomonadaceae bacterium | reverse complement strand
ACTGGTCGAGTTTGTCGAGGGTTTGGGAGAACCGGCGTATCGCGGGCGGCAGATTTTTGCCGCGCTTCAGCACCGGCGCTTACGCAATTTCGATGAGATGACAGATCTGCCGAAGGAACTGCGCGCACGGCTGAATGAAGTCGGACAGGCTTCAACACTCAAGGTTGAATCGCGCTACATCTCCTCCGACGGCACGCGGCGTTATCTGATGAAAACCAACGACGGTCTTCCGGTCGAAACGGTTTTTATTCCGGAAGAGCACCGCGACACGATCTGTTTCTCGTCACAATCAGGTTGCCCGCTGCAATGCACGTTTTGTCTCACGGCCCAACTCGGTTTATTGCGGTCACTAACGCCGGGCGAGATCGTCGAGCAGATCTTGATTGCACTCAACGACGCTTACGGTGTCGGGGTGAAACCACCACGCGGTACGAACCTCGTCGGCATGGGCGCCGGTGAACCGTTTCTCAATTTCGACTCGTTACTCAAAGCGCTGCGCATCATGGCCGATCGCAACGGTCTCTACATCGTGCCGAATCGCGTCACGATCTCGACCGCCGGCATCGTGCCGAAAATTCTCGATCTCGCGGAGGTCAGCGACCGTCCACATCTCGCAATCTCGCTGGCCGCGGCGACCGATGAGCTACGCAACGAACTGATGCCCATCAACAAGCGTTGGCCGCTCGAAGAGTTGCTCAAAGCCTGCAAAGTGTTTGAAAAGACGTTGAAGCCGGGCGAGTTGTTCACGTTCGAATACGTCATGCTCGCAGGCGTCAACGATTCAGAAGAACACGCGCGGCAACTGGCAAATCTGCTAAACCGTCACGGCCTGAAAGCGAAAGTGAACCTGATTCCGCACAATCCGGCCGAGCCGCTTCCGTATCAACCATCTCCGGAAGACACCGTCGCGCGCTTCAAGAAAATTCTGGAGTCGAAAGGGATTCACGCTTACGTGCGGCGCCCGCGCGGCCGCGACATTTTTGCTGCCTGCGGGCAACTAGCGGCGCGCCAGGAAACACTTAACATCGGAGCTACTAACTAAATGTTCAACCACTTCAAGACTCTCAGCACTCTATCCCTGTTACTTGTGTTGCTGGTCCCCGCGACCCTTCATTCAAATCCGCGGCCGCAGTCTGCTGGTGACGTGAACGTCAGCGGCTCGATCGCGCCCGACAAAATCAAAAAAGGCCGCGTCGTGCGAGGCAGCGTCGTAATCGACATTCCTTCCGGCCTGCACGTGCAGTCGAGCAAACCACTCGATAAATATCTCATCGCCACCAAACTCGACGTTGAAACGCCGTCGGGAATGAAAGTTGGACCAATCTCTTATCCGCGCGCCGTCATGCGCAATCTGAAGTTTTCAAAAAGTGCGGTAGCTGTTTACGAAGGTCGCGCCACGATCCGTTTTAATCTGACAGTGCCCGCAAACTACAGCGGCTCGTCCGGCGAGATCAAAGGCAAGCTGCGTTTTCAGGCGTGCAACGACGAGTCGTGCTTCCCGCCGGTGACACGCGAAGTGAAGATGTGGCTCAACGTGGAGTGATCCGAGAGTTGACTTCGGCGCGGCCAATCACGGCCATCAACCGCCCGACTTTTCCGTGTAACTTCTTTTCCTGACGATATGAGAAGAAAAGATCCGTGCGGCACATCGTGCACAGCGGCGCGATGTGAATCCGATCCGGCTGCACCCCAACCGATTCCAGTTGCGCTCGATTCGCCGTCAACAGATCTACGAGTGCATGACCCGGACGCGTCGGCGTAAACAGATCGGCGCCATAGGGAAACCGGCTCGTAAACGCGTCAATCACATCAGCGCCGACTTCATAACAACATGGCCCGGCAGACGCGCCAATCGCAACGCGCAAGTCTTCTGGCCGCGCGCCGTATTCGTCAATCAAATGTGTTACCCCGGCGATCGCCGCCGTCTCCAGTGTTCCGCGCCAACCCGCATGCACCGCTGCAAACGAACGCGTCCGCGGATCGCCAATCAGAAGGGGCACACAATCAGCCGTTTTCACACCGGCCAACACGCCATCGGCATTACTCACGATCACATCGCAATAGATCGTTTCGCCCAAGTGATCTTCGGCAGGCTTCGCCTCAGCAACCGATGCGACCACGCGCACGTCAGCGCCATGCACCTGCCAACAACCCGCGAGGGACCACTGGCCAGGAAAAAGCTTGAGAAAGCGGCGGCGATTCTCCAGAATGTTCTCCGCCGCGTCGTCGTGAAAACCGGCAAGACTAAGCGAATCGTGCGGCATCGCGCTGACGCCGCCAAGACGCGTCGAAAAACCGTTTACAAAACCGTCCTGCTCCAGCGGACGGCAAACAAGCGCGCGCAGGCCGTTGAGTTCGCGCCAATAGAATCCAGCTTGGGTTAGTTGTTCGTCACTCGTGATCGTTTCCATCGGTATAGACATTATCGAAGTTGCCCGAATTCGCGAAGTGCTGCTGCGCACGCCGCGATTCACCGACCGCGTCTTCACGCGCGCCGAACGCGAATATTGCGACAGTCGCGGCGTCGTGGCAGCGCAGCATTATGCAGCGCGTTTTGCGGCCAAAGAAGCGGCTTTGAAAGCGTTGCAAACGGGCTGGCGAGGTGGAATTAGCTGGCAGGACGTTGAGGTTTCAGCGCGCGACAGCGGCGCGCCTTACCTGATCTTCACTGGCGAGGTGCTGACGGTTTTCAAAAAATTCAACGCCTCCGCAGCACACCTGTCTCTCTCTCACACAAGCGAACACGCAATCGCGCAGGTCATCTTAGAACGTTAATCTCATTCACAAGGGTTTTCCTTCCCGTCCGATCCGTGTCTGTCCGTGTTCTTCCGTAGTCAATAATTTCCACCGGCTTGGTCTCTCTACGCTCAATTTCTTTCGCGAACGGACTACTCTGCACGGGCAAATTCCCATGTAAATAACACTCGAGATGCGGTGCCTCCGCTTCAGTCACCGCAATCAACTCGCGCAAAGGACAACTCAACGTCGACAGCAAACCCGTCGCCGTATCGATCTCAACAAACTTGATTCCTTCCGGACACTCGAAGTTCTGCCCGCCTAAATCAGGCCGCACCGCAAGCGCGCCTTTCATGAAATCAACCCACGCGGGTAACGCAGCTTCAGCACCCGTCAGACCGAGTTGCGCGTTATCGTCGTAACCAATCCAAACAACGCAAACCAGATTCGGCGAGTAGCCAACGAACCAACCATCGCGCGATGTGCCCGTCTTCCCTGCGATCGCCGTTCCCGGTATCGCACCGCGAGCTTTGCGCGCTGTGCCACGTTCGATCACGCCCGCAAGCATGTTCGTGATGACGTAAGCCGTTTGCGGACTGACTACCTGCGGCGTGTTGTTTTCACGCTCGTGCGCCGCCGGCGGCTCGTCAATGCTGGCGATCACTTGCGGATCGACACGGCGGCCTTCGTTGACGAAAGCCGCATACGCGGAAGCGAGTTGGAGGGGCGTTACTTCTTCGGTGCCCAACGCCAGCGCGGGATAACGTTCCGGCTTCGGCAGGCCAAATGCCGTGGCGAGATTCGCGATGCGCGCGAGCCCGGTTTGCAGCGCGACGTCAACAGTGACGACATTGAGTGATTTGACGAGACCGGTACGCATCGTCACTTCACCCATCGAATAGCCGCCGCCGTAATTCGCGGGCCGATACGTGCGATTGCGGTCGTAGACAAACTCACGCGGCGCATCCATGAAGAGTTGGACCGGCGAGAAGCCGTCTTCAACCGCAGCAGCATAAACGAACGGTTTGAACGTCGAACCCGGTTGACGCCGGGCATCAGTCGCACGATTCAACTGCGAAGTCGCGTAATCGCGCCCGCCGACCATCGCGAGCACGTTGCCGGTGTGCGGATCCAACGCGACCAACGCGGCCTGCGGTTTCTTGTCCTGATCTTTGAACCGTTCTAATTGCTTCTTGAGTGCTTGTTCGGCGAGTTCCTGCAACTCAAGATCGATTGTCGTGTAAACCCTTCGGCCGTCAGTCGTCTCGGCAATTCGCTGTACATAATCAACAAAATACGGCGCGAGCGAATTGTCAGCGTCGACGCGAGATGTGACGTTAACCAGTTCCTTGGACGCTGCTTCCTGCTGCTCACGTGTGATCGCGCCGTTCTCTTGCATCGCGGCGAGCACAGTATTTCTGCGAGCCTGCGCGGCTGACGGATTGCGCAAAATCGAGTAATGCCCCGGACTCTGAATCATTCCCGCGAGCGTAGCTGCTTCTGCGAGCGTGATGTCCCGCAGCTCCTTTCCAAAAAACACCGTCGCGGCTTCTTTCACGCCACGTACTGCCACAGCGCCGCGTTGGCCCAAATAGATCTCGTTGCAATAGAGCGCAAAGATGTCTTTCTTCGAGAGACGCCGTTCAAGCGCGAGCGACAGCATCGCTTCGGCATACTTGCGTTGCAGCGTCTTCTCCGGCGTGAGATACGTGTTTTTGACGAGTTGCTGCGTGATCGTCGAACCGCCCTGGCCCAACCTTTCATCACCCGCATTTCGCAGCAACGCACGCCCGAGACCGTTAACATCCACACCCGAGTGCTCGAAGAAACGCCGGTCTTCAATCGCGAGAATCGCCTGCACGAGCACCGGCGGAATCTCCTCGTAACTCAACGCCTCGCGCTTGCCTCCTTTTGCAGAAAGATCGTTCGACAACACCTCCGGTTCGAGCGTGAACGAATCCAGTGTGACGCCGTCGCCAGTTAACTCGGCGATCTCATCTCCCACAAAACCAAGACGCACAACGTCCGGTTGCCTTCGACTGCCGCGGCCCGGCCGAATCTCGATCGCGGCCTCGTTAACAATAAAACTCCCGCTCCAAACTTTGCTGGCACTACCTTCCAGATAACCCGCGCGCCTCAACCCAACGATCAGCTTTTCGCGCGACAGTTTCTGCCCAACCTGCAACACACGCGGTGCCGCGTACAAGCCCGGTCTACTTGTCAGATAGCCGCCTGCAAGCCGCGCTTCGATGATTTGTGAATAGAATTTGTAAGAACGGGTAAGTGCGACGCCCCCCAACGCAGCCGCCACGACGATCACGAGGACGCTGAACCGGATGAGACCTCGCGACGCGCGCGCCAGCCTATCGACCGCACGCACGTCGGGCACGGATGTAACCTCGATTGCCACCTATCCTCGCAACCCTTCAGTGCTTCTCAGTTTTGTATGTTTGGTTTAAACGCTTAACGCGTGAGGATTTTTAGAAAAGTCGATTAGCGCGAGAATCTCGGGCACAGCCTCTAGTCCCGCCTTGTAGCCGGCGGCAATCAATTCTTCAGCGCGCCCCATTTCGTCCCAACGGATATGCCCGATCTGAGGTCGAATAACGTGATCGGCCATCGAAAGTTGATAATGCGAGGCGGTCTTCTGAACCACCAACATCGACTGCAAAACGATACCGATCACCGAGCTCATCGAACCAAGAAAAGTCGCGCCCGCCGCGTTTACGTCAACCGCGATCACGATGTCTGCGCCAAACGAGCGCGCAAC
>DATNJO010000865.1:0-4727 GCA_035603895.1 Pyrinomonadaceae bacterium | reverse complement strand
GACGCCAAAACCAAAAGGCGTGCGTGCGAGCGCGTGGGCCATCGCCGCGAGACTCCACCAGATGATTGCGAGAGCGTAACCGATACGCGTGCCGATGCGGTCCATCAAACGCCCGGCGAGCAATAGTCCGAACGCATAGGCAACGTTGAATGCAGCGACGATATTGCCGTAGTCGACTTCAGTCCAACCGATGGAATCCTTTAAATCTTTTGCGAGGAGGCCGAGTACCTGGCGGTCGATGTAATTAACGGTCGTGGCGAAGAACAGCAGACCACAGATCACCCAGCGATACCGGCCAACTCTCGCACCCAACGTCTCAACCGCATGCGCCGGAGCCGCTACATTCGTCGCACTCTGTGCAGGCTTTGGGAGCGCAGCGGCATTCGCGATCTCGCTGGCATCGTTCATGTTCTCGCCTCCTCGAAGTCTCGTTTTCGAATTTGCCTAAAAGTCGGACTAAATAAAAATGCCTCAACTCTGACGACTATTGATTGACGCCACTCGCCAGAAATCCGCCGTCGACGGCAAGAATCTCGCCGGTTACAAAGCTCGCGGCGTCCGAAGCCAGAAAGATTGCGGCGCCCGCGAGTTCGTCGACGTTGCCGAAACGTTTCATCGGTGTACGCAGCAAAAACTCACGGCCGCGCTCAGTCTCGTCGAGTAATTTTTGATTAAGTGCGGTGCGAAACACGCCAGGCGCGATCGCATTCACCCGCACGCCGCGACTGGACCATTCCACGGCCAACGACTTCGTCAGCGAACCAACCGCTGCTTTGCTCGCAGAATACGCCGCCACTTCGTGCAACGCCACAAACGTCGACAACGACGCGATGTTGATAATGCTCCCCGACTCGCGTTCGAGCATGTGACGCCCAAACACCTGGCACGCGCGCAACGTGCCCGTCAGGTTTGTGTCGATGATGTCGTTCCAGTCTGCTTCTGAAAAGTCGATCGTGGGCGCGCGTTTCGTGCGGCCGGCGGAGTTGACCAGAATATCGACTTTACCGAACACCGTGATCGCCTCGTTCAAGACACGCTCCAACGACGCCCGATCCGAAACGTCCGAGGCGACACGCAAAGAGCGCCGGCCAAACTCCTCGATCTCTCGCGCCACGGTCTCCACCTGCTCCGTGCGCCGCGAGGTCGGAATCACGTCTGCTCCGGCCTGGGCAAAACCGAGCGCGATGGCGCGACCAATGCCGGACGTGCCGCCGACGACCACGGCCAATTTGCCACTAAGCTCCAGTGGAGAATAGGTCATAAAGGCTGAATTGTTGGCTAAAGGTTAGACCACTTTTAGAAAGTGCGGATACTGTGTAACACCGTGCCCGGCTCACCGTCAAGCAGAAAAAGTCGCGTTCTGATTTATGATTAGCTGGTTTTACCAGCCTCGTTTGGGGCTCGAAAATGTTGCTTGTGTACTTACGGTCTGCATGTTAAAGTCGTGTCTCCCGTTGAAATTGGTATTACCAGTCGGGCTTTCAAGAAACCACCCAGCAAAATGTCAGCAACCAGCAAACAGACTAGCCGGTGTCGTTCTGTCGGGGGAAACATCTGGCTCTCGCACGGCCCTGATGTGAGCGATTATCTGGCGAATCTCCCGGCGCGCGAACTCGGCTACGAAGTGATGCCGTCCGAAGAAGCGGTCGGACGCGCGATGCTCGCGGAGATTATCGACGCGGAGGCGACGACGAACGGACCGTTAGTGATGGTCCTGGTCGGCGGGCGAGGCGGTCAGGCGCTGCACCGTTTGCTGGGCGCGATGGCGAAGTCAGATGACTACGACGCTTTGTTCGCGCGGCTTCACGTTTTTACACAGGACGCGCTGGCGCCTTTGCGCATGGATAACGGCTTGAGCTTCGTGCGCGATTTCGAGCGGCTGCTCGGCGAAGACTTCTTTCGCAAGGTGAAGAGCTTCACCTCGATGCGGACGGACGCGGAAGATCTCGAAGGCGAACTGGCAGGCTACGTCCAACAGCTCGAGTCACTCGGCGGTATCGATCTCTTTTTTCTGGGTCTTGGTCCGGAAGCCGGCGCGGCTTCACATCTCGCGTACATCAAACCCGGTTCGGGCGCGACGTACAGCGACATGGCCGGGCTGATTCCGATTTCACAATCGATTCTCGAACACCACATCAAGAAGTTTAAGGCGGGCGGCACAATCGTGACCGAATCGGACGAAACCGAGTGTCGTGCAGCGAAACACATCCTGACGCTTGGTCCAGCCGCGATACTCGGCGCGCGCCGCGTGGTACAGTCGATCGTCGATGCCGACACCGCGCCGGCGAAACGCGAATGTTACCGGCAGTTGTTAACGACGAGAATTGCAGACGATGCCGAGACGCGCCAAACTCAGTTCGATCAAAACCCCGGACTTTGGTTGCGAGTTCATCCAAACGTCCGCTCGTTGATACTTCAGAACGTTTTGGAAAACTGATACATGTCGAGCGTTCAAACGCCTCCAGCTTCATTACTGAGTGAGTTCGCGATCGTTGTCGATCCGAAAGACAACGTTGCCGTGGTCAAGAAGGCCACGACACCCGGTTTGGAGTTGCTGTTGCCGGATGGATTGCTGTTGGAGTTACGCAGTGCTATTCCGCCGGGTCATCGCTTCGCAACGAAAGACATTCCCGCGGGTGAGTTTGTGTTGCAGTTTGGACAGCCAATCGGAACCTCACTCGGCATCAATCAGGGCGAGCAGATCACGCACGACAACATGACCGACGAAGTGCCGATCGTTCGGGAACTTCCGGAAGACTTGCACACGCCGCCGCCTGATTATTTCCCGCTGGACCAGCGTGCGACGTTCATGGGCTATCGACGACCGGACGGGCGCGTCGGTACACGCAACTTCGTACTGATCGTGCCGACGAGCATGTGCGCGAGCCACGAAGCGTTGCAGATTTCAACGATCGCCGAGTTCATGCTTTACGATCGCTTGAAGTATCCGAACGTCGACGGCGTCGTGGCGATTCCACACAACAAAGGTTGCGGTTGTCAGGAGGGATCGACGATCGACGTGATGCTGCGTACGTTGTCGAACTACGCGGACCATCCGAATGTGGGTGGCGTCGTGCTGATCGATCTTGGTTGCGAGAAGACAAACCTCGCGCAAGTTGAGAAGTATCTGCTCAAGCGAGAGCGCGCGTTTGCAAAACCGGTGGCGAAGATTGGTATTCAGGAAGTTGGCGGCACGCAGGCTGCGATTCAGCGCGGGCTCAAGGAAGTGGAGCAGATGCTGCCGCTGGTGAATGAAACTGTTCGTGAAGAGTACCCGGTGAGTGAACTCGTTTTGGGTGTGAAGTGTGGCGGTTCGGATGGCTTCTCGGGTATCTCGGCGAATCCCTCGTTGGGACGCGCTGCGGATTTGCTTGTTCGTTCGGGTGGAACGGTCTTGATTACAGAAGTGCCCGAGTTCTGCGGCGCGGAACACTTGCTTGCATCGCGCGCGAAAGACGTAGAAACCGGACGCGCGATTTACCGGATGGTTGATTGGTACAAGGAGTATGCGTCAAAGTTCGGCGCGGTGCTCAACAACAATCCGAGTCCCGGCAATGTCGCGGGCGGACTACTCAACATCACGATCAAATCGCTCGGCGCGATCGCCAAGGCGGGAACAACGCGCGTCGAAGGCACGATCGAATATGCCGAGACGCCGAAAGCTCGCGGCTTGAACCTGATGCAGGGACCGGGGTACGACCAGGAATCAACACCGGGACTCGTCGCAGCGGGCGCGACAGTAGTGGTCTTCACAACCGGACGCGGCACGACAATCGGCAACGCGATTACGCCCGTGATCAAGCTCGCCTCAAACACGCCAGTGTTTGAGCGCATGTCGAATGATTTGGATCTGTCTGCGGGTGGCGTGATCGATGGCACCGAAACCATCGACGATGTGGGCCAGCGCGTTTTCGAACACATCGTTGCAGTCGCGAATGGATTGGAAGCGAAAGCTGAGACCCACAAGCACCGCGAGTTTCAATTCTGGGCCGAACAAACCGTTTCATTGTAAGCGCGCCACGGATTTAACACCGACGGACACGGAGTCGGTTTAAAGGACAGGTCTGTGGGCGTCCGTGTGGGTCTGTGGCTCGTGAGTTGTTATTATCAGGCTGGTGTGTCACGCGAAACCTTCCAGGCGACAATTTTGTGCAATCGCCAGCGGCGCTGTCGTCTCGTTCGCGGCTGGGAGCGCGTGTAGTCGCATGGCCGAGTCAGCCTTTGCGAGAGACGGCCGACTCACCGCGCGTCCGCGCGAAGGCGTCAAGACCACGGCGACTGGTCGAGTGATGTTGGGCCTGCATAGCGAACGCGACGCGATTCTTCAGTTACCCACAAACGCATCTCAGTCTTCACTTCCCTTGCTGGTCATGTTGCACGGCGCCACGCAGAGTGCGGAGGACATGTTCTGGTATCTCGGGACGGCGCACGAGGAAGCGGGCGTTGCAGTGCTCGCGCCAAATTCTCGCGACACGTCGTGGGACGCGATCGGCGGCAGCTTTGGAGAGGATGTCGCAAATTTGAATCGCGCGCTTGAACGCGTGTTTGAAATGGTCGCGATCGATCCGGCGCGCGTCGCGATTGGTGGATTCTCCGACGGCGCCTCTTACGCACTTTCACTCGGAATGATCAACGGTGATCTCTTTCCGAGTGTCGTCGCCTTCTCACCCGGCTTCATAGTCAGCGGCACATCGAACGGCAAACCGCGCATCTTCATCTCGCACGGC
>DATNJO010000864.1:0-2533 GCA_035603895.1 Pyrinomonadaceae bacterium | reverse complement strand
CCGCGAAGCGAGTCGCGTTGGTTTCCTGACCGCTCTTGGTGGCGGTGATGACGATCCGTCCCTTTGCTGACAGGCTTTTGACGAACTCACCGCTCGCGCTCGCCATGTTGAAAACAACCACGCGCTTCGTCGGTAACGATGACAACAGCGTGTTGTACTCGGAAGCAGCGAGATCTGGTCCAACCAGGTTGAACTTCGATTCCTTGCCGTCGAACGAACCGTGACCGATCAGAAACACGAACAGGACGTTGTTCGGTTCCATCTGTGACTTCAGTTGCCCGAAAGTGTTTCTAATGTCAGTCGCCTTGGCGTTCTGGACCACCAGCAGTTTCTGAGTGTCAAATCCGTAATCTTCAGCCAACGCGGATTTTAGTTCTGTGGTCCATTGCTCAAACACTTTCGCGTACTCAGGCTCGCCACCGGCGCCAACAAAGATCACCGCAAACTTATTCGGATCCCTCTGGGAGGGCGGGCGGCCCGCCCGCAAATCCTGGAAGGGCTGGCTGTCGGGAGTCATGCGGGCGGGCCGCCCGCCCTCCCAGGGAGCGAGCAACGCAATAATCAAGAACGCTATGTGTGCCCGTATCATCGCGTAAAAACTAAGCCAAACCTTCGCGTTTTCGTAGAAACCACTCAGCACTCAACAGCCCGACCAGCAACAAAAAATTCACCGGCATGTCCCACAAGTCTTTCGTAACGCGCTCTGAATACGGCGTTTGCCGGTAAGTCAGATCGTCCAGCAACGACTGCATTTGCGCGGGCGTGTAATACTTGCCGCCCGTCTCGCTGGCGATTCGCTTCAACAGGTCGCTGTTCTGCGCCGCACTGTAATACTCGCGATTGAGATCGCTCACGAGCACGTTTGCATTCGCATTCAACTGTCCGAGACTCGCGCTTTGCCCGATTAGTTCGATTCGATGTTGGCCCAGTTCGTCTGCTTTGAATTCGCCCGTGTAAATATTTGCCGAATTCAATGTCGTAAATTTCAACGGAACATCAACAGTTGCTCCCGAAGGCTTGGTCACGCGCGCGGTCGCCTGCGCATCGCCAACGGGATTGAACTTCTTGTCGCGCACATCGGCGACGATATTTACCGTGTCGTCCATCGAATAGACGTCTTTAGCCGTGTCGACCTCGACCTGCCGCGGCGTGCCGCTCACAACATAACGCAGCATCTGGCGCCAAAAGGTTTCGTGCGCGTTGTTCTTTGAATCCATTCTCATGCGCCAGCGCCATGTGTCAGACGCGGTCAGGGCGAGCGTTTGTCCGCGACCGTACCGTTGTTGCACCAGCAATGGAATGTTTGCTCCCGCACCATCGACTTTGCGCGCTTCGAGCAATACAGTCGCGCCCGGTTTCACGTTAGTCAACGGTTGTGACACGGACACTGGTGGCAGTTCGTTCCACGTCTTTTGATTCTGCGCGCGATCTTCAAACAAACGCGTGATCGGATGCGCTTGCCCGGCGGCGGTCAGCAACGGTTTGTAAACCGGCGTAAACGCGTTCGCATCCTCAACTGATCCGCCTGTCAACGAAACAGGCAGTAGGTCGTCGATCGTGGTGCCTTTGTACTTGCCGCCGTCGAATGACAAGCGGCCGCCGAGTGCGAGCAAGCCGCCGCCACGGCGCGCGACGAAAGCCTCGATGCTGCGAAGCTGATCCGCCGTGAAAAACCCGGCCTCAACACTGCCAAGCACCAGACCGTCATACGAAAAAAGTTCTTCTTCCGTCGCGGGAAATCCGGTTGCGAGTTCGCCCTGGTTGCCGATTCCCTGGCGATAGAATTTGTTCTCGCCGGTTCGTTGCAGAGAAACGAGAATGACGTTCTTTTCGTTCAGCGCTAACGATTCGCGGATCTTGCCGAGTTCCCAACGCGGCTCGCCCTCGACGTGCAAGAGACGCAGTGGACCGGAAATAACTTCCACGAGCGCGTCCTGTTTATTGTTCTCGACTGTCAGTTCGCCATCGAGTGGTGTGATCTCTACCGTGTAACGGTGCACGCCGGGAGTTGTTGGAGTTATCTCGAGATTGATCGCTTGCGTATCGTTTCCGCGTAGATCGAATTGCTCCGTCTTGATCGCGCGTCCGTCTTCACGCACACCGAGCAGCACTTTCGTGTTGCTGTAGCCGCTCAGGCCGACAAACGTTTCGATGTTCACGCGCGAACCGACGAGAACGCGACGCGGCATGTTGATGCGCGTGAGTTCGGCGTCGAGTGGTCTCGCGGTATCGCCAACGCCGATCGTGAACACCGGAATGTCGCGCGCGCGCAACTCGCGTAAAGTAGTGCTGATGTCGCTTGGCACGTTTGACGCGCCGTCGGTGGCGAGCACGATCGCCGAGAGCGGCATACCCGAAGAACGTTTGATTGTTTCTTCAAGCGCGCCGGCCACGTCGCTGGTCCGTCCTTCACCGAAGAGATCGTTGCCATCCTTCAAACGCGAGAGTGCACCCGAAAATCCGTAGAGATTCGTTTTGAATTTCTGATCGAGTCGATTCAGGAAAGACGTTTGTCCGGTGCTCGTGTTGAGCA
>DATNJO010000863.1:0-11513 GCA_035603895.1 Pyrinomonadaceae bacterium | reverse complement strand
CGAGATGGTAGAACATGCCAAGAACTTCGCCCCACCTATTTGTGAAGTGATTGGCGACGAGCAACTGCGGGTGGCGCTGCGCGCGGCAATAACTCGAGCCGGGAATTATGGATTCACTCTTCGTGGTCCAATCCGCCTCTTCATAGAGATGATGTTTCTCTGTGGGAGCGCTTTTGACACCGATCCTCAGTACCCGGCAGTGGGGAATACCTTGCGCGATTCCGGCGACCAGATGCAGCGCGCCCAACAGATCCACGAAGGATATCTCGATTACCTCGATAAGGTCTCAGGCCCTGGTGCCACCAATGTACACAAGGCGTTGAAGGATTTATTGATACATGCGAAAGAGCCTGACTCATATTCGTCAAACGATCTGGCCGCCAGAATGCTTCAGGAGATGAATCGCATTTTTCCACAGAAAGCGGCCTACGTGGGTGAAACAAATCTGAAGACCCTAATAAGCGAAGGGCTGGCTGCGGCACGCACGTATGGCTTTTCCGATGCTCGTGCGCAAGCTCTGATAGTGGTACTGAAATATGCCTTCGGGCACGGCTGCACCGACGATCCTCTCTATCCCTGGATCTTGCGGATCTTAAACGACGAGAAGATCGTCAACTCCACAGCCAGGGCTGCGCGATTGGAAAAGAAAGCGATTACGTGGCTAGAGCACGTTGTTGCCAGAAACGAACGAAGGTCAACGTGAGTGACGACAAGAAAACCACTCCCCCGGCCACGGGAGACGGTGGACTTCCTCCCGGCTGCACATCAGCGCCATGTCCTTGCAAGCCCATCTCTGCGATCAAGTTAGTCTCGCTGACTTTCACTTCTGATCATAATCTTCTCAAAAATTACACTGCTAACTGGAAGGACGGTGGAGCCCGTTTTCCGAAGCCGGAGTGGACCCCGGGCACGCAACACCCAGTCAGCCACAATATGGACAAGCAAGTCTCCGTTGAAGTCGAGATTGAAGTGACGCCTGCGGATGCCTGCGAGGAAACTGGCGCTCTTCGTGGAGCAGGACCTGACGGTATGCTGTTTGAACAGAAAGGTGTGAGCTTTAAGCCAGGACGCTTCAAAGTGAAATTAACCTCGGACAAGAAGTTGCCAAAAAAGGTCAACGCCTTCGACTTTAAGATTGCCTGGAGCATCATCGGTACGAGTGTGTCGATATCACCATCGAGCACCACCAACAGGATGTTCGTTACCTACGATACGCCTTACAACGACACGCCCTACGAGAATGGCGTTACCCTGAAAAGAATGGAGTGGGTGTGTGGTAAATGTTCCGAGGACAGCAATGGTCATGCTTCCGTCAAGAAGATTCACGACTCGACTGGAAGTTTCGATTTGAGCGCTTCGACGCCCAGTCCACACTGGAAGATTGCCGGTGGTGCAAACGCACAGTGCATGGATCTGGCTACGTTTTACATGCTGGCGACTGAGATGCTTGGGCTTCGTAGTGGTGAGGTCGTGTATCTCTATCCTAAGCCAGGCAAGACAACCAAGGAATCTCTTTCAGGTCTTGACAATGAAAAGCGGGCCGTCGCTGGTTCGGCTCCTGCTCATTCTCCGGTCACCACCCACAAATCGATCAATCCAGTCGAAAAGGTTCTTTTGGTTGACCGCAGTGGTGGTTGGAACAACTTTGAGGCCTGTTATAGGTTCACGCATCCAGACACCACCGGCGCGATGAAAACCAGGTACTACGCAGGTGGTGCACTTGATTACGACACGGCCCAACAGGTTATGAAGTCGGTCTGCAAAGAAAGCCACTGGGTTTTCGAATCCAGTGCGGGAGCATGGTCAATTTGTGCTATGCCAGGGCCGACCCCAATCGATGTGTGGTAGCAATGAAGCGCGTAGGCTTTGCACTAGTATTGACGTTCACAGCCGTAACGGTTGTGCCCCCTTTCGCGCTGCAAAACTGTGTTGACGGAAGAGAAAGGCAACACGCAATGGATGTAAACGCGATCAAAGCTGAACTGGGAACGGTCGTGGGCCAACTGCTCGAATACCAGTTTCAACCTGTACCGCAATCCCAACAACGGAAGGGACAAAGGAGCGCCGCGACGTCTGCAAAAGGATGGGTCGAGTCCATAATAGTGGATTCATTTCAACCCCACGAAAATGTGCCAGCAGGATTTCATAACAGGGACCAAGGGACTTGCGATGCGGTTGAGTTTCACTATTATGTTGGGGTAGGCGCTGGCCAACTCGATTTACGTATCCGTCAGACAATTTTTGTGCTTAATATCTCGGTAAAACCCAAGGTCTGGCATTCGACCTGGCAGGGTCGTCCCGAACGGGCAGCAACGGAGCTGAGTAGCCGACTTTTCCTTCATCCTGACCGCTTGAACCTGAGGCGGATCAAGGCTAGCAGTGCGCTAACCTTTGGCGATCAGATCATTTCGGCGGCAAAGTCTTCGGATGAAATCGACTGGTTGGATACATTGAGATGGTGGTCCGACGGAACAGAGGTGGGTTTTACGGTTCTCAAGCGCACAGGTGCAGGTCAGGCTTACGTAACGAGTTTGGATTTACAGCCAAACCAGGTTTGGTTTGATATGTTTGAGCGTCCCAGGGCCCGCTAAACTCGTGCTTATTCGAAGTTGTGAACTATAAAGATCGCTAGTGCTACAACTTCACGGTGTCCAGCCGCGGAAAACTTCCCAGCAGTGACGCACCATCTGGCATTTTGTTGGTGGTGATCCGGTAGCTACGGTGGTTGATTGCCCGGCAGCCCTTGCGTTGTGGCCCGCGCAGTTGATCAGCCCCAGGGCCGCGCCGAGATTTTCCCGAAAGGTCGGCTCGATCTCGGATTCCGGTAAACCGCTGAAGCCATGTCCGACGGGCCACGGATCTGCACTGTCGGCGGGTCGCACTTCCGGCGTAAAAGTGGGACGACCAGGTACTATTTCATAAGAGAATTCCATCAGGTCTCCAGTGGTCGGATATAACGCAGAACCGCTCTGATAGGTATAGGCATTACCAGAGGCGGCGATGAGGTCTCTCATACCGCCACCCACCCACTGGGTGTAAATATCTCCGGCTGAGGCATCCGGGAAGAGGAGTAGTTCGCTGTAATTGTGATAGGTGATACTCGAACGGAACCGATTTGCTCGAATTAAGCCGTCGATAAGTGCGCTCTCGCGTTCACCGCTGCCACTTAGGCCGCACCAAATGCTGTTTGCGCCGGCGTCCGTTGGGCTACGGCTGGTAGTGGGCCAGCCTCCGCTAAAGGTTTCCGTGCCCCAGTTTGAGGTAGCATAATTACGATTGATGTCCACGCCAGTGTAGCTGCCCGCTGGAAAACTAACTGGTCCTCCGTGGGCAGGTGGGCGCGCTATGGTTCCGGCTGGAACGACATGAGTTTGTCGATTGGCGCGCCAGGTACGGTCTACGGTCATCGTCCAGTTATGACCATCGGGATTTACCATCGGAACAAACCAGATCTGTCGATTCAATAGCAGGTGTTTTATTCGTTTCTCGACGGGAGTCGTCGGGTTATTTGTATACTTCTGAATCAGATGTTCTGCGACAAGGTAAGGAATCTCGACTGAGATCCATTCGCGAGAGTGATGGCAACCTGTAAACAACACTTTATGTGACGAACCGTTGCCTACCTTCAACGCCCAGAGCTCTCTACCGCCGCCGCTTCTGCCTAACGAAACTACGCCGGCATCCACAATTCCCTTGGCTGCTCCGTCAGCTCGCAACTGGTCCATGTCCTTCTTCAGGCTATAGACAGTTTTCGATTGTGTTGACCCAAGGGCCGCACCAGGCACGGAAATGGACGCAGAGGACCAGGCAGGCAGCGGATCAAAGCTCGGCCGGTGATAGACATGATAAAGAAAGGGTCGGGGCATGTATCTCCTTGGGGAAATCCTAGTCTCGGATTTCGGTCGTGCGTTTAAGATCCTGCTGTTTCGTCCGGAGTATTTCCTGAAGGCGCTCTACCAGATACGTATGCTTGCGTTGTTGAGCAATGCTCAGTAGGAATGCCGCGTCATTAGTTAACTCTTGTTCCACGACTTGGAGTTTCTGGAGCGATCCGGTTTCGTCGCCCGGAGATAACCACGAGCCACTGGCGCCGAGCTGTTCAACCAGGATTTTCGTCTCGGTGAGAACCTGTTGGTTTAGCAGTGAAACCATGGCCGGATCTTTCTTCACAGCGCGCTGGCGCAGCGCACGTCGCTGTACTGCCAGGGTGATCCTCAGTACGTTCAGATAATCGTCCATCTGCCGTTTGCGCGCGGCGTCGCCGGCCGCGGATAGTTCCTCGAACCGTCGAAACAACTGTGTGCCGGTAAGCTCGTCAAAGTCCTGCATAAGTGCGCTTGCATCGGCGTAAAGTATTTCTACTTTTCTTCCGCCTTGACGAAAGTCCTGAATTGCCCTCAGCGGCAACGACGCTACCAGGCCGTCGCGCCAATCGGCGACGCCAATCCAGCGTGTTTTGAAATATTCTTTGAGCGTTGGCCCAGCCGGTCCTACCCATACTCCTCTTTGCGGTTCGGCGTAAGGAAGTGCTATCGAAAATTCACTACGTCCATGGCGTTTGAGTTCACGCGCGATGGCGTTGGCAAAATGTAACCGGGTTTGCGACTCGTTGGATTGTGGTAGCTCTTTAATTAACAAAGCTTCCAACTCAACCGTGACCGAAAGCAAATCGTTAAGTTCCATATCATCATAACGCCCTGGAGCCGCAATGGAGGTCAGCAAATCCAAACCATGATCAAAATGAATCTGAAGTAGACGGGTGTTATGGTCCGTAGCAGTCGGTAAACTTCGGGCGGTAAATGATAGTGACCGGCGCTCGCGGAGCGCGATCCATTCAAGAGCTTGATCGAGAGCCTGTGGCGACCAGCGACTGATCCGTTTGTGCATTACTTCATCAATCTCTGAATCGTTCAAACCCCGAATAGCCTGCTCGTAAGCTTCGCGCGAGAAATACATGATTGGAAGCTGAGGCTCTTTGATCAGCAGCTTGCCAATCGTTTCATCAGAAACGGACGCAACTATACCCTGATCGAATTTACGTAATACCTCGTGAGAGAGAGGTGTTAAAAGTGTTGCGCAGCTAAGAGCACAGTAAATAATCCGGTGCGGCACGGAGTGCCTCCAGTCTTTAATGATCAATCAAATGACCGATCAGGGCCCTGGTCCCATTGTCCGAAAATGGCGACCTGATGGTGTGGTTGCGGATTCTCCGGCACGCGCCTCATGCATTTCGTTAAGTTGGACCTGAACTGAGGTCCCCGGGGGTTGAGTGAAACAAACAATCCCGCTGGCATCTGAGGAAGTTGTCGAGATGACCCCGCCAATAGTCAGGCGCACCGAGGCGCCTGCGATCGGCAAACCGAGTTCATCAATGATCTGAATCGCACTTGCGTTTGCTGCGCCGCATGAGGCTACTGGTGCTTGAGCCGGCGCACTGGGGCGTGGCGTTGTGCTGGGTCTTCCTGCAGCGGTGGTTCCACAGTTGCACATGTCTCAATCCGTCTCCAGGTATACCAAAACTCTGTCCAAATATAACGAGGTCTTTTCTTGTAGTCGCGAAGCTCGAATGTTTGGATCGGTGATGGTGGGATGATTCATTGTAGAGGCGATCCATGGATATAGCGGATCTTCATGGAAACGATGTCCGAGTGCAAACGCAAGCACAGCGAAAAGCCTAAGACCGACTACGCTGGTGATGCCCGCAGTTTGCGCAACAGAAACTCCTCCCTCGAGCACAGCCATGAGCCTCTCTTCTCCCAACCATTCGCATTTCTCAGGGTAAACCTTTTTCAGTCGCGGCATCAGCTCGCCGCGCAGATCCAAACTGGTTTGTGCAACAGTTTCCGAAGCCATGCGCTGCGTCTCGCGCAGGGCTCTTTTCGTGTAGATATTTTCTGCGCCGGCAACCTCGCTGAGGTAATCCGTCATTTTGTCGTGTAGGTTGTCAGCGCGGAACAATTCTCCGGTAAGAAGTGGATCGGTAAGTGCCCCTGCAACCCACGGGTACTGAATGTCAGTATCGAAGTAGCTACCGAACATGAACATCAGCTCGATAAAAAACCGCACTGGTCCTTGCATGGTAAAATCGTATTGTTCGCAGTTTTCGAAACCGAGGCGTATTACTTGGCGAACGCCATCTTCTCCAATCACCTCGCAGTGCCGGCGCGCAAAGTCATTCAGGTGAGCCACCATCTCATTTTCGAAACGGCGAATGCTCTCGTCTTCCAAACGTTGGAACTGTGAAGGCCGGATTAACACGGCTTAAGTTAGAGTCGCAAGGTTATGAGTTTTGCCATGATACATAAAAAGGAAACTTCTTGGAAGCTCGTTCCGATTATATGTTAGCCCAAAGTAGTAATGTCACCTTTCTCCAAAGTTGAAATGTCACCTTTTGTGGTACTGAAGCAGGAACTTCAGCACGAAAGGTACGGAGCAGGTGGAGCCCCTACTACCGATGAGTCAACGAGAGTTATCGCGAGTGGAAGTAATCCAACGAGTAAAGCGCAAGACGCTCAAACAGGGACAAGCGGCGGAGTTGTTGTCACTCTCAGTGCGTCAGGTGAAACGGTTGTGCAAAGCTTACCATGGCCGCGGCGCCGCGGGGCTGATTTCAAAACGACGTGGCCAACCCTCAAACAATCGCTTACCGGAAAAGACAATCAACAAAGCGCAACAGTTGTTGCGTTCCCGCTATCCTGACTTTGGGCCGACGCTGGCGACGGAAAAACTGACCTTAGAGGGCGTGTCGCTGAGTGTCGAGACAGTCCGACAGCTGCTGATAGACGCAGGACTCTGGAAAGCTAAGAGCGTCCGTCGTGCAGTGATTCACCAGTTGCGCGAGCGCCGGGCTCGCTGGGGCGAGCTGGTCCAGATCGACGGCTCACCCCATGATTGGTTCGAAGGTCGGGCGCCCAAATGCACGCTGCTGGTGTTTGTTGATGACGCTACTTCGCGGCTGATGTATCTGCAGTTCGTCGAAGCGGAAACAACCTTCAACTACTTTGCGGCCGTGCGCAGCTATCTCACTGAGTTTGGTAAACCGCTGGCTTTCTACAGTGATAAGTTTGGTGTTTTCCGAGTAAATATCCCCAATGCGTTGTCTGGCACTGGTCTGACACAGTTTGGGCGGGCCCTCAAAGAGTTGGACATCGAGTTGATCTGTGCGCACTCGCCCCAGGCGAAAGGTCGGGTGGAACGTGCCAATCAGACGCTGCAGGACCGGCTCACTAAAGAGTTACGCTTGCGCGGCATTTCTTCGCTGCAGGCAGCCAATGCTTACTTGCCGGAGTTTATCGCCGCTTACAATGAGCGCTTTGCCGTGGCCCCACGCTTGGCGGAATCAGCCCATCGCCCGTTGGGCAAAGGTGAAGATCTGGAGCGCGTGTTGACGCTTTGCGAACGACGCACGTTAAGCAAAAACCTGACGCTCTCCTACAACAACGTGATCTATCAAATCAAAACCAAGCGGGCGGCCTATACGATGCGCAGCGCACACGTTGAAGTGCGTGAGAAAAGCAACGGTGAGATCACGATCGAATATAAGCAGCGACCACTGGAGTACAGCATCTACGGCGAACAAGAACAGCAACAAGGAAAGGTAATCGAATCGAAGTTGCTTCAGCCGGCGGCCGCGCGCGCGGCCGCCAGGCCGAAACAAAAACGTGGGCCAGTGCCGATCTCGCATCCGTGGCGGCTCTTCGACTTTTCGGAGAACTCGATGTTAGCCAAGGACCGACGCGGTGAGCTTTGCATCCTGCGCAAGTAGGTGACATTTCTACTTTGCGCATTTGGGTGACATTTCAACTTTGGGTTTACACTCGTTCCGATTATATTTACAAAGACCATGAGGTCCGTTATCTTGCTGCACGTCTGCTCAAGTTTCAGCACCCAGGGCGTACCCGATGGCTAACGGAAAAGTACCAGGTCCTCTCTGCCAGCATCGATTGCCGTTGCAAGTTCACGACGGTACCTTGTGTCTCCAGCCTTCAACGGCGGCTGCTCCTCTTGGCTGGCATGTGTCCTCCTTAACCACCATTGACAGAATGACGCCGGCGGAAAAACTGGGAGCCGCAATCCGGCAGGCGCGCAAATACCTCAGTCCTGAAATTGGCGATAAGTTACAGGTGCTAGTGTCGCCCGAAGCCCTGGCGATTATTGCCGCCACGGCGACCGCATGGGCTGCGGGCCATCTTTTCGGAGTGAGCGAAGTAGTTGATGCATCGCTGATTGCTGTGGCTGCGATCGCACTTGGGAGTGAAGCAATAAGCGCCACGAAAGACTTAGCCAGCTTTGTGTCAATAGCACTCGACGCCAAATCTGCGTCAGATTTGGATCAGGCGGGCCGACATTTCGCGCGCTTCGTCACCACGGTCGGGGTCGATGCGGCAATCGCGTTCTTACTTTATAGAACGATTAAAAGCTCCAAGGGCCGCGCTGCCTTGGCGAACAAGCCGACGCTCCGTCCGGATGTTTCTCTTTCCGAAGCCGGGCGCAGTGGTCAAAACGTCAAGTTCCTTACCGCGCCGCCTAATAGCGTAGTCAAGAGTACTGCGCCAGGCAGAGTCTTTGTCACGGATGCACAAGGTCAGGTTATTCTTGACATTACGATTGAACGAGTAAAGCCAGTGACACCTCGAGTCGGATTTGGCGACAAAAGATCTCCAACACCTGAAGAGCTGGAATGGATAAAGCTGTTCTGGGGGCGGATATAAAAGGTTTCAGTACTTCCCGCGACTTTACAAGCGTAAAATTTCACGGTACTTGTTAGGAGCTTGTTGGCCATCGCCTCAGCGAGATATACGTGAGGGGAAAACGGCCTTCGCGTCTATTCTTCATCAAAATCATGCGACTTGTTTTAGAGGTCATTTCAGGGCCCAACACTGGCCAAAGAATCATTGCCCAAGCCGGGGAGACCGTCAGTATCGGACGCACGCCGAAGGCTGCTGTTGCACTGGAAGACACATTTATGTCCGGGGAGCACTTCACCATAGAATGCGTGGGCGGAGCTTGCGGCGTGCGCGATCTGAAGAGCAGGAATGGCACCAAGGTTAACGGAGTACGAGTTAATATCGCGGTACTTCATGATGGAGACACAATTCACGCCGGCCAAACGGAGTTCGCGGTCCATGTCGAGACTGGTGAGCATGAAGCGACCCAATTACCTGAGTCGCAACTGAAGGCTACACTTCCACCAAGTCGCAATCTGGGTCTGGAACCGACGACGAGACCCTCGCAAGAGAATCCCGTGGGTGACCCATTGCTCAAGAAAGCCGAGAAGATTCCAACTGCGTCACCTCTTGAACCTCCTGAGCCACCCCAAACGCCACGTGCACAAACAGCTTCCGCGCGTCTGCCCACGGACCATAAGCCGCAAGTTCCCAGTCCGGCTAACGCGATCCAGTCGTACGAGGCGGCAACCCCGGCAGGAGTCCTATTACGAATTTTGCAAAACCAGCCTGAGCCACTGATGGCTTTGGTAGATGCGGCGCGAGATCGGCGAGTGTTGGAGCTCTTGCACGAATCGAAAGAAGAATATCGATCGCTCTATAAGAGCCAGCAGGACGAGGCCATTTCACCCTTACTTTTACGTCTTCCTCCGCAGTCATCACTGCTAAAGCAGATGGTCCATGAAGGATGGGGACGCCGCTGGGGAGTCTATCTTACCTGTCGCGTAACACTGGTTGAGTTGCGGGAATACTTTCGCCAGGTATTAATGGTGAGCACCCCTGATGGTGTGGAGTTATTCTCGAGGTTCTATGATCCACGCTTCTTCCGCGGCTTTCTCGATGGTTGCACGTCCGGTGAGGCGCAAAAATTCTTTGGACCAATTTCGGCTTACCTGATGGAAGCGGAAAGACCCGAGATTCTCCTGGAATTCAGAAAGAGCAGCACAGGCACGCAAAAGAAGGGGCATTTGCTAACAAGCCTCGAATAGTTCAAACCTGTTCCACGTAATCCTTAACGAGATCGCTAAGTTTCTCTTTAAGTGGATCGCGAAGCCGTGCTACGTCTTCGATATTTACAATCTCTTCAAAGGCATCCATTCCTGAAATCTCTGTGCTCTGGATGATCACATCATCAGGGGGTCTCGTAGTTGAGACCGAGGAAGATACATAGCAGACGGGTAAATCCATAGAGCTCTCAGCGCGTTCGACGCTGAGCGGAAAATGAAGAGCTTCCAGCATTTGACTTATTCCCGTCTGTCGCAAGATAACGGATTCCATCATCAGGGAGTGTAAGACGAATTGTTGCAGATCATCGTTCCGGCTCGATTTATCCTGCAGCAGCGCCTTCAATTTTGAGGGCGGAAACCCAGCATAAGACAGCGACCATTTCAACGGCGAGGTAATGGTGACGGTCTTGGTTTGCCCGCCGCTCGTCGCTACATACTCATACTCGACCGGATTCATCTCCAACTGGGGATTAATTAGTTCGAGAGGTGTCTTTAGATCTGGTGGCAAACTCAGACGCCTTGACTGCGCGAGCGCGAGGTAGCGGTCACGCAACTCAGCGAACGGCTTTTCGCCTATTCTGGTTACCTCGTAAGCCTGCCCTCCAACATAATTGCCGAGCACATTTTTCGGATGCATCAGAGGCGCGAAGGTTGAGAGGTAATCTTTCATCCGACTGCGCAACAGTTCGGCTATTGTTCGCGTTAATTTTCGCAGCGCCAAGAGCCGCTCGGTGGTGTAGCGTTCTTCCATTGCACTTGTGCTCCTTAAGAGGATGGGTTAAGTAGTACCAAGAGAGCGCATTTGAATTGGAGCCAAGGCTACAAGGCGATGAAAGCTCTTGTCAACGAAAAGAAGATCATTAGCTGTTCCTAACCAGGAACCGAACCGAGGACCGACAGATGTCTCCCTCCTTTGTCGAAAAGCTGCCGATTCGCTTCGGTACGGAAGACGAGTTTGAACTGGTAGCTTCCTCATTGCGCAAAGCGCGTTTTGATGAAGAGACTATTCTGCGCACGCTCAAAGTTGAAAGCTTATCCGATATCGGATCTGTAAAGGCCGGCGAAGTGGACTTCACTGGCGTTGCCACGGAGTTGGAATTCTTTGTCCGGCTGTTTCTTTTTCAACGACTAATACCCCGTCCTGAAGTCGAGAACGTCGTTGGCCGCCCGGTACTCGAAGCATTTTTAGCACTGGGCCTTCTCGGTTTGGGTGAATTCGGCCTGGACCAACTCTATGCGAAAGTTCTGCTCTATCCCCTCGCGGGGCTGCTGGTGGCTTCTGATCGACATAGCAACCCTGACGGCTCGAATTTTGACCCACCACCAGATATTGTCTTTCCAGCCATCTACGCAGGCACACTGCGCTTTCTGGAGTTGTTGCCTGAAAACTGTGGGGAAGATGTACTTGATCTCTGCGCTGGCTCGGGCATCGGCGCATTTGTGCTGAGTCGTCACAGTAAGCACGCCGTCTGCGCTGATATCACGGACCGCTCAACGCAGTTTGCCCTCTTCAATCGCCAACTCAATGGCCTGCATAATGTTGAGCCAGTTTGCGGCAACT
>DATNJO010000862.1:0-3554 GCA_035603895.1 Pyrinomonadaceae bacterium | reverse complement strand
GGTCTCACGCTTCGATACTAAGAAAGATCATGTCCAAAAAATGTTACCAATGCGGTCTTGTGAACTGGGATTACGACGAGTTCTGTAAACGATGTGGCACGGTGCAGTATCCGAGTCCGGAAACCCCTTCCGCCTATAAGTGGTACGTCGTCTACTGCGTCTTCATGGCCCTGCTTTATCTGGCAACAGCAGCAATGGGAATCGTGTTCCTGGTCATCGAACCTGAAGACCCGGAAATGAGTGCTGAGGAAGCGCGAATCATGGGCGTAGTGATTCTGCTCATGGGCCTGGTGTTCTTCGCTCCTTATGCAGCCGCTCCATTCCTGCCGCGCAAGAGCTGGGTTTGGGTCTTCGGGCTCGTGCTTATCTGCATCGGGCTGACCAGTGCTTGCTGTTTACCCGTATGCATTCCGCTATTGATCTTTTGGTTGAAACCGGAGATGAAGGAGTTTTATAACAGAAATCAGAATCCGTTAAGTGCTCCTCCTCCACCTCCGCAGTGGTCTTAAGATTGTCCAACCTTAAGCGCAATTTTTCCGAGATGGTGTTCTTCAAGCGCTGCTTGTGCAGCGGCGGCCTGCTCGAGTGGAAATGTGCGATGGACATGGACCTTGAATGGACCAGCCTCGATGAGGCGATTTAACTCGTCAATAGCCTCGCGGCCACCTTCGCCATCGTATGCATCGGCAGTTACTCCGGCGGGCGGCTTCGGCGCCGGCTCCACACCGTTTGGATAACTGACGCGACCACCAGAGCGGATCACCGACAACGCTCGATCGGTCGCGTCACCACCAGCGGTAACGAGCGCGGCGTCGATCCCATTAGGCGCAAATTTCCTAACCACCTCCAGGACGTTATCGCTGCGGCCGTCAACTGCTTCATCCGCGCCAAGCTGTTTGGCGAGTCTCACTCCGTCTTCGCCCGAAGCCACCGCAAACACGCGCGCACCCATTCGCTTGGCGAGTTGCACTGCAAGGTGCCCGATACCACCGCTCGCGCCGAAGATCATCACAGACTCATCTGCCTGGAGATCGAGAACCTCCAGACCCTTCAACGCAGTGACGGCGTCAGTCGGCAGCACGGCCGCCTGGTCCATTGTCAAACCGCCGGGAATGACAGAAGCATTCTCCGCTTTTACAGCGGCATACTCCGCGTAGAAACCTCCCTTCGGATTTCCGAGTTCCAGTGCATAGACGCGATCGCCTTCTTTGAACTCTTTAACTTTTTCGCCGACTGCGGCAACTGTGCCTGCTCCGTCGGTGCCTAACACATAAGGGAACTTCGCCTCACGACCCAGCACTTCCACAAATCCGCCTTCGCGTTCGAACGGATCCCATGCGCCGACGCCCGCGGCTTCAACATGAATCAAAATCTCGTCCGCTGCTACTTCGGGTATCGGCACAGTCTGCACCTTTAGTGTTTCGGGTCCTCCAAAACGATCGAGCGCAACTGCACGCATCGTTTTTTCCTTTGCCTTACTCGTCTTTGCCATAACTTTTTTACTCCTTGATTTCAATAACTCCGGGCTTGGGCAGGAAACGAGGTTAAGAGCCTCACAGTGCAGCCGGGTCACAGAACCTTTCCATTTTTGTCCCGGCAGACCGTTAGACACACAACCACCGGAACTCGCCTCTGGAATTGCGTTTCAAGAGGTGAGCCCGGTGGAGGTTGAATTAACAGCGTCTAATGTGTGAGGTGAATCAGGAGAGGTTTTGTGAGTTAAATCCGGGTAACCAACTTAATTCCCCGGCCCGGTGATGTTTACAACGGAGTCTGTGGACTCACCAATTGAAAGTCCGAACTCTGTCGTTAACGCAAACTCAACGGTGTTATTTGGGCCATGGAGTATCTCAGGCGAAACGTTGTGTATCGTGCCTTCCAGTTCACCCTTATGTTTAGAGAAGACGTGCATTGTGTAAGTTCCATCCGGCTCCTCCGTCATGTAGCCGTGAACGCCTTTCGTATGTCCCGCACGATAGACATAAACCGCTCCCTTACACGGATGGGACTCCGCGTAAGGTCCGTTACCTTCGGCTGTGCACCAGACCCAATATCCAACCCTGCTGGGAAAGCCACCTTCGAGCGCGAGCCCCTGACCACTGAAAATGACCTGGCTAGCTCCCTGATTCGCGGCCGATGTTTTGCCGCCAGTTGGGGTGAAGGAAAGAGTGAGCGCTACGATGGCAACAAAGCCAGCGGCTCTTCGAGTAAATCTTGTCGTGATGAGATTCATAGTTTTCCTTTCGATTGGGTGGAGAGTAATAGGGTTAAGAGAGGGCGTGGAAGCTTATGAAGGTAGAACTAAACTGAGGTAACGATCTTCTTCCTGGAAAAGCAATCTCTTTTCGCGCAAGTCTGCTACTTCCCGGGCCGCATTGAATCCTTCAACGTCGCTGAATTCGCGCGCGACATCGCCCACTCGTTTGGGTTTATCAGCCAGGATGTTCAGAATCTTGCTGCCGATCGCTGATATCGGATATTCATTTACTTCGCCTGAACGTGAATCAGTAATCATGTCTCCGTGACCATTACTGCTAAGGACGAGTTTTGGAATGGGGTCATCCTTCCACGCATTGATCCAGCGATCGATCTTCTCCCTGATTTTTCCGATCCACTTGGACATTGTCTGCGCATACTCCGCACTGCTATTGATATCGGAAAAGTAGTAAGCCAGATTATCCAATGCCTCTTCAGGGAATGGATAAATCAGTGAGTAGTAATCTAATGGATGTAGATCGAGCCCGTACTCCTCGCGCTTCATGAAGTAAGGACTGTACCGATCGAATCGCACCGGATACACGCCAGTGGGCGGTGGCAGATGTACGAGCAACGGAAGATCGTCGACGTATTTCCGATACACGTCTTCACCTTCGCCGGGAAAACCGATGAGCAGGTTCCACGCCGGCTCGATGTCGTAAACGGCGCAGTACTTCATGAGCGTGAGATTCCGAAACGCAGTGGTTCCCTTCTTCATCAACTTCAAGGTCGTGGTGGCGAGGGATTCGATTCCCGGTTGAATGATTTTCACTCGCGCCTTCGACAGGATCTGCACGTCTGACTCACTCAGATCGGCTTTCACCTCGTAAAAAATCGACATGCTTTCGGGCGTCTTGAGCTCCGGCAACACCTCCTGAATGTAGTTTTTAGGAAGTATGTTATCGACCGCGTCGATGCGGGTAACGGTAGGCGCAAACTCAAAGAGCGAGTCGAATTGCTGGATCGCGAGGTTTGGAGTCATGGCTCGATAGGCCATCGACATGCCGTTCAAACCACAAAACGTGCAATGCGCGCGCTCGCCCCACCAGCAACCACGCGAAGTCTCAAACAACAAGATCGGCTCGATAGTGTTGCGCGGGAAGTTCTCGGTTAACGCGTTAATAAACGGTTTGTAGTCCAAGCCGACGGGTACATCAATGCTCAACTCGTCGCCAATCGCATCCGGTCCCGACTGAAAGAAGTAGTTGCGCTTGGTAAACACACCTTTCATTGAATCGATCTTCCGTGGCTCCCTGGCCATGCAATGCTGGACCAACTGGGGAAACGTTTTAAGTGCG
>DATNJO010000861.1:0-10708 GCA_035603895.1 Pyrinomonadaceae bacterium | reverse complement strand
TTGGTGTACGGATTACCCGGACGCGCAAATAATTCTTTCGTCTTCGCTTGTTCGAAGATCTTGCCGGCGTACATCACGATCACGTGATCCGTCATGCCGGCCACGACGCCGAGATCGTGAGTGATCAGGATGACGCTCGTTCCCGTCTCTTGTTTGAGTTTCTTGATGAGTTCGAGAATCTGCGCCTGGATCGTGACGTCGAGCGCGGTTGTCGGCTCGTCGGCGATCAGCAACTCGGGTTCGCAGGAAAGCGCCATCGCGATCATCACGCGCTGACGCATGCCGCCGGAAAATTCGTGTGGATAGCTATCTGCACGTGTGCGTGCGTCGGGTATGCCGACGGTCTCGAGCATTTTCACCGCGTGCTCGTAAGCTTGAGACCTTGTGTGACCGAGGTGCAGTTGCGTCATCTCCATCAGTTGTCTGGAGATCTTCATGAACGGATTCAGTGAGGTCATCGGATCCTGGAAGATCATTGAGATACGACGTCCGCGAATCTTGCGCACTGCATCGGATGGCAACAACAGGATGTCCTGACCTTTGAAGATCACTTCGCCGGAGACGATCTTGCCGGGAGGATCAGGAATGAGGCGAATGATCGAGAGGTTTGTAACGGACTTTCCGGAACCTGATTCACCGACGATACCGAGCGTCTCGCCGCGCTGGAGTTGAAACGAGATCCCATCGACAGCCTTCACGAGGCCGTCGTCGGTTTCGAAGTACGTGCGGAGATTTTTGATCTCGAGAAGAGTGCCGTTGATCATAGGTCCAATAGGTCCTAAATGACCTATACCGTCCTCATTTGCGGGTCTAAAGCGTCCCGCAAACCATCGCCGAGAAAGTTGAGCGAGAAGAGTGTCAGCGCCATGGTGACGCCCGGAAAGATCAATTGCCACGGAAAGATCGCGATGTTCTGGATGCCGTCGGCAGCGAGACTGCCCCACGATGCGAGCGGCGCCTGTACACCCAAACCGAGAAACGAGAGAAACGCCTCGGTCAACATGATCTGTGGAATCGTCAGCGTCGCGTAGACGATCACCGGTCCCAAAGTGTTGGGCACGAGGTGACGAAAGATAATGCGCGGTGCTGACACGCCAGTAGCACGTGCTGCCAGCACAAACTCCTGATTCTTCAACGACAGCACCTGACCGCGCACGATGCGCGCCATCGTCAACCACGACACAGAACCAAGCGCCACAAACAGCAGTGTCAACTGCCCGCGCGGCGTTTGACTGCGAAACATCGCCAACAACACGATGACGAGAATCACGTACGGCAGTGAATAGAGCACGTCGACGATCCGCATCATCAGGTTATCAACACTTCCGCCGACGTAACCCGAGATCGCACCGTAGCTGACGCCGATTATCAACGACACGAGCGTTGCGATGATGCCGACGAACAGCGAAATCTGTCCGCCCTGTAACACGCGCGCGAGTTGATCGCGTCCGGCGTTGTCGGTGCCCATCGGATGTTTCCACGAAAACTCACCATCAGGCCCCTTGAACGGCGGAAACGATCGAACGAGTTTCATATCACCGGTCGGGATGTAATCAGGCGTGAAACCGAAGGTGCGCTTTATAATCGTTGGACCGGCAATCGAAGCGAGCGTGACCAATATCACAACGATAAGACCAAACACCGCCAGTTTGTTTTTCAACAAACGCCGCCATGCGTCGCGCCACAACGAAGTGCCGTGCACAAATTCACTTGACTCCTCCGAATGCACTTCTTCGGCGACTGCCATTTCAGGAGTGATCTTGTTCTCTGGTTCCATCGTCCCTACAAGGTTCTAGTTATATCTCACTCGCGGATCGAGGTACGCGTAAACGATGTCTACTAACAAATTCATAAACAACAACGTGATCGCGATGAACGCCACAATACCGATGATCAACGGCTCGTCACGATTCAGCGAAGCCTGAATGAAATAGTTTCCCAAACCCGGCAACGAGAAGATCCGCTCGACCACGACTGTGCCCGTTAACAGAAACGCCAACGCCGGACCGGTAAACGAAACAACGGGCATCAGGCCACCGCGCAGCGCGTGTTTGATAACAACGTCCTTTTCACTCAGACCCTTTGCGCGCGCAGTGCGAATGTAGTCTGAACGCAGCACCTCGAGCATGCCCGCGCGCGTGAGCCGCGCGATGTAGGCCATGTAGATCGCCGACAATGTGATCACCGGCAGAACCAGGTTCCAACTCGGAAAGCCACCCCAACGCGAAGGCGGCAACCAGTAAAGACTCAGCGAAAAGACCAGGACGAGAATTGGTCCAAGCACGAAGTTCGGAATCGAAATCCCGAGCATTGCGAGAGCCATCGACGAATAGTCCCAGCGTGAATTTTGTTTCAGCGCGGCGATCGATCCCATCGTTATTCCGATAACGAGCGCCAGTAAATACGCCAGGATCCCGATCGCGGCAGACACTGGCAGTGAACGCCAGATGATTCCGTTTACTGACTGCCCTTCGAATCGCAATGAAGTGCCGAAGTCGAAATGACGCACGATGTTCCACATCGTCTTGCCGTATTGCTGATACCACGGCTTGTCGAGTCCATACTTTTCGCGGATGTTCTTCTCGATGGCAGGCGGCAGTCGTTTCTCGCCGGAGTAGAAATTACCAGGGGCGAGTTTGATCAAGCCCCAGGTAATCGTAATCACGACCAGAATCGTAGGGATCGTAATCAGGAGGCGTCTGATTATGAAGCGAAGCATTTGCGCGTTTTGTTATTCGGCCAAACTCGGGGTCCCCGAGTCCCACTTGGCCTGATCGCGTTCGATGTAAACGTACTTCCACGGAAATAACGATGCCGGATTCGGATACATTCCCTTGACGTAAGGCTTCTTTACCCAATTTACCGAAGCGGTGTCGAGGGGAATGACTGGTTGCGCCTGAAGCATGTAGCTTTCCGCTTCCGCCAGGAGTTCGTAGCGTTTCTTGTGATCGAGTGTGCGGTTCGCCTTGTCGATCAACGCCACGTATTTTTGATCGAACCAACCGGTGCCGCTATCGTCAGAATAGAAAATGCCAAGGAACGTAAACGGGTCCATGTAGTCCGCACCCCAGGCGCCACGCGCAAAACCCTTGTATTCGAGCTTGTCCTTCGTAACCAGGAAAGTTTTCCAATCCATGTTTCGCAGGGTGACGGTGATGCCGAGGTTCTGTTTCCACTGCGCCTGCATCCACTCCGCCATCGCCTTGTTTGACTCCTGCGTGTTGTAGATGTACTCGACGTCGTTCACTGGAAACTTCGGGCAGGAATAACTACCGTCGCCATTTTTAGTCACTGGATACCCGGCTTCGCCAAGTAATCGGCGCGCTTCTTCGGGATTGAAAGCGTCGCCTGCCGGCTGCGGGTAATTGTGGAAGATGCGTGTGGGCGTAAAAGCAGTCAGCGGCTTTACGATCTTGCGCCACGTGGCCCATGCCTGCTTGTCGATCGCCATGTTGAATGCCCGGCGCACTCGCACGTCGGTCATCGGCGGCTTGGTCGTATTGATCATCAGGTAATCGATCGCCGCTTCGACCGCGTCCATGTAATCTTTCTTTTCCCTGACGACGTGCAGCCACGCATTCGGCACCGCGTGATTGAGAACCGCGTCGACCTCGCCGACCTTGTAAACATTCATGATCGAAGGATTGTCAGACATTGGATAAAAATGGATCTCGTCGAGTTTGACGTTTGCTGTGTCCCAGTACATCGGGTCGCGTTCGACCACCAGCTTGTCGTACGGCCGCCACGTTTTCACTTTGAATGGACCACAGGTCACGATGTGTTCCGCCAGCGCCCATTGAGCGCCATACTTCTCGATGACCTTGCGCGGCACGATGCGAAAGAGCTGATGGGCCAACATGCCGACGAAGAACGGCGCCGGTAACGTCAGCGAGTATCGCACGGTGTACTGATCGATCGCCTCGACACCGAGATCTTCGGCGCGTACGGGAACCAGTTCTTTGCCGGTGACGGCCGCTTTTAGTTTGGCGTTCGCGTTCAGCAGCTTTGTTCGGGATTTCTCGTCACCTGGTAAAGACAGGCGCAGTGGAGTGTGAAGCGATTGGTGAAAAGCCGAATCGGACGGCGGCTGTGATTCCTCCGCTGTCGGTTGATACTCACCTTTTGCGGAATCTACAGGACTACCGCTGAGCGGCTCAGGCGCCATATTCTCATCGAAATCTTTGGCCAAAAGAAACTTGCCGTCGCCTGGATCGCGCACAAACACGGCGCCGGAGGTATATTCCTTCGCATACTTGACGTACGAGGCGAGACCAGCGTTGCGCGAAGCGGTTTCCTTGGAGAGCGCACGGCGAATGCTGTAAACGAAGTCGTTCGCATCGATCGGATCGCCGTTGGACCAGCGACCGTTGCGACGCAGGTAGAATGTGAACTCGGAGGAGTCGTCGTTGGCGCGCCAGTGGGTCGCGAGCGCCGGGATCGGCTCCATGGTTTTGGGATCGTATTCAACCAGTCCTTCGTAAAGCGCCAGGTAAATCCGCGCTTCGGGTTGACCATCGCTGACTGCTGGATCGAGTGTTTCCGGTTCGTCGCCGGTTACGTAACGAAGGATGTCTCTGTCTGGAGGAGTCGTTTTGCCGAAGTAGAGTTCATTGCTCGAGGCAACGGTGCATGACAGCGTCGTGTAAGTCATCGACGCGAGCAAAACCAGCGCACAAATTTGTTTCCAGTTGATACGGCTCATCGCGGAACCTCCCTCAACAGTCCGCGAACTTATCACGCGCGAGACAGGATGCACAAGACTTACAGGATATTCTTTGAGTTAGACCAGTCTTGTTAATTCTGAAATCCTGTCTAAGAGGTTTTCACTGCGTAGCCTAAACCGTCTCCGACGGACAGAATTTCGGATCGAAGTTGAGGATGATTGATGAAGTAACGATTGAATTCGCGCAGCGCGATCGTGGAGCTTTCGTCGTCCGCGCTCGCGGGCCGAGCGACCCTACCGCCCCAAAGCAGATTGTCGACGATCACGACGCCACCTTCTCTTAAAAGCGGCAAGCCGAGATCGAGATACTGTTTGTATTCTTCTTTCACTGCATCGATGTAGAGGAGATCGTAGGTTTCAGTAAAGGCGGGCATCACGTCGAGGGCTTTACCACGCGCGAGCTGAACACGATCGGCGTAGAGCGAGCGTTGGAAAAAACCAGTCGCAGCCCGGATCATTTCCTCGTTCGGTTCGATCGTGACGACAGCGCCGTAGTCGCCCATGCCGCGCGCGAGATGGATCACGGAATAGCCGATCGCCATGCCGATCTCCAGCACCCTTCGCGCGCCAATCACGCGGGCAGTGATCTCCAAAAAACGGGCCACCTCACGATCAGCGATCGGCACGCGGTGCTCGGCCGCGTACGCTTCCATCTCTTGCAGCAGCAGATCAGTTTGAACGTGTAGGCCATCAAGGTACTCGGCCTGCTCTGCCTGAATGATGGCGTCAACCCGTGCTTTCATGCTCTAAAAATCCGTCAACTGTCAGAATTATCTTGCCCGTCACCGTTTACTGAGACATAGCGCCGACCCAACCCAAGCTGCCGCAACTTGTGTTGTAGCGACTGCCGGTGCATGTCGAGAATCTCGGCCGCACGGGTCACGTTGCCGTGGGTGTGCTCGAGGCAACGCGAGATGTAGCGGCTCTCAAACTACCGCCGGTCCTCACGAAAATCAGCCGTGAACGGCACCCGCAAACCGTCGCTTTCATCGCCCTCTTCGGCAATCGTGCTCAACGGTAACCCGGCCGTGATCTCATCCGGCAAATCTCGCGGCGTGACCTCGTCGTTTTCCGCCATGATCACAGCGCGATCGATCGTGTTTTTCAATTCGCGCACATTGCCCGGCCAGTTGTATTCAAGCAACCGCTTCAACGTTCCCTGGCTGAGACCGCGCTCCGGTAAATCGTAACGCTCCGCCGCGAGCCGCACAAATGTCTCGGCCAACATCGGAATGTCTTCGCGCCGTTCGCGCAATGGTGGGATGTCGACCGTCACCACGCGCAAACGATAGAACAGGTCCGCGCGAAAGTTACCGTTATTGATTTCCTGTTCGAGCGGACGATGCGTGGCGCTGACGATGCGCACATCGACAGGGATCGTTTCATTCGCACCGAGCCGTTCGATGCGGCGTTCTTCCAAAGCGCGCAGCAATTTCGCTTGAACGTTGGCGCTCATATCGCCGATCTCGTCGAGAAACAGCGTGCCGCCATCGGCCTGCTCGAATTTCCCTTCCCGACGCGCTGCAGCGCCCGTAAATGCGCCTTTTTCGTGACCAAATAGCTCCGACTCGATCAGCTCGGAAGGCAATGCCGCACAGTTCACAGCCACGAATGAGCCATTGCGCCGTACATTGTTTCTTTCATGAAGCTCCCGCGCAACGAGTTCCTTCCCTGTTCCCGATTCGCCACGCACGAGCACGGTCGCGTCAGTCTCGGCGACTTTGTCGATCATGCTGCGCACACGGTGCATCGCCTGCGAGTTTCCGATCAACGCGCCGCGCTGCGAACGCTCGACTTCAATGCGCCGGCGCAAGGAATAGTTTTCGCGGCGGAGCTGAAGTGTCTCGGCGGCGTTCTTTACGACTAACCGCAGATCGTCTACTTCAAAAGGTTTGGAAAGATAATCGTGGGCGCCTGCCTTTACAGCTTCGACAGCCATTCGTTCAGACCCGTGCGCGGTGACGATGATTACGAGCGGCGCGTTTCCATTTCCGTTCTTTACTTCGCGGAGGAAATCGAGACCGCTGAGACCTGGGAGGTTCACGTCAAGCAGCAGGAGGTCTGCTTCGTTTTGTTTCAGGAGAGCCCGGGCGGCTTCGGCGGAACCTGCTTCGGTGATGTTGTAACCGAGGGTAGTCAGAGCCCGCCGCATGCCGTAACGAGCGGCTTCTTCATCGTCAATAATCATTAATCTCAACGCGTCTTTTCTCACTTCCGGTAAGTTTAGAGCCTTCAAGCGCGAATTCCCTAGCGCGTTGTGTGCCACAGGCAGGATAGTGAATCTTGTCTATCTTGTCTGTCGTGGGAAGATAGGAAATTCTTGTCAATGTTTATAGGACAGACATTCTTGTCTGCCTGTTCTGGGGGCAGGCAGGAATGCCGCCTTACTTTGCGGTCCGTTTGGCGGACAGGACCAGGATGATGGCGTCGCCTGACGGGCCAACGTTCAACGTGCCGACGACCACTGGTTCGCCTTCGCGCATGCTGATATCGGTGGAGAGACTCGTACCTTCAAAGCTGAAGCTTGGCGGTGCGGGGTTGTTCGACGCAACGGCAACACTCGTTATAACCGGAATCGTGGCACTAAAGGCGAAACCCGTCACCTGCACAGTTGATTGTCCTTCTGCATTTCGCGCGAGCTTGATCTGCCGAAGTTTGAACGCACTCCGCGTCGCTTGCGGCAGGGAACCCATTTTTGAAGCTAGCGGGGCTCCGATCCAATTGAGATCGAGCTTTCCTTCGTTCTTCACTCGATTGACCAGTGTGGCAGTTAGTCGATAATTCTTGAACGGCAAATTGGAGCGTAGTTGTTTAACGACCTGGTCGAGCGAAGCCGGAAGTTTAGAGTCGCCGACCTCCTCATTTGTTCCCAGGATCAAATAGAGCTGCGTTTCGAGGTTGGTATCGTCTTCTCTGGTTTCGGTTTGAGTTGATTGGGCTTGAGCGCCGCAGACAAGAAACAGTGTGAGCAGAATAAGGCTGAGAACTTTACGATGCATTGCGGTTTCTCCTTCTTCAAAATCGGGCCGCCGGATAACACGCTACTACAGTCGTAAAGTTCCCACAGTTGCTCTCGAGTTCTATTTCTCTAGCGGTTCTTTCTCGTTGGTTTTGATCGGCGTCGCGACTTTGGCCACTTCCTCTCCGTTCGTAGTGCCAAGCTGTTTGAGGATCTCGGGCATGGTGAGTCCGAGCGCCTGCAACTGTTGTAACAGTGCGTAAATCATCGTTGGACCAGTTTGGGCAAACCGGTTCAAGCCGCCTGAGCCGCCGCCGTTTCCATCACCACCATGATCGATCATCACGACCTTTTCGATATTCCCCAACGGTTCGGAAATCGCTTTTAACGCAGGCGCGGTGGCTTCGATTATGCTCGGCAGTTTCTCGAGAATCGTTTGCAGCCGTGCTGCGTCATTGAACTCGCGCCATGCGGCGGCCTTCTCCTTAATCGCCACGGCCTCGGCCAAACCCTGCGCCTCAACTGCCTTCGCGTGCGCCAGACCTTGCGCCTCGATCTTGGCCGCTTCGGCCAATCCCAGCGCCCTGATCTTTTCGGCTTCCGCACGGCCTTCCGCTTCGATCGCCGACGCACGGCCCGCACCTTCACGCTGCAACTTCTGGCTTTGGGCTTCGGCAGTCGCGATCACGGCCTGCTTCTGACCCTCTGCTTCGAGAACCGCTGCCTCCTGTTGTCCTTGCGCCAGCAGCACGCGAGCACGCCGCTCCGCTTCCGCTTTCTTAACAACAGTCGCTTCCAACTCTTTCTCGCGCCGCAAAACCTCCTGCTCTTGAACAGCGATCTGTTCCTGCGTGCGGATTTTTTCAACCCGAACTTCCTCTGCTACGACCTCTTGCCGCGCTTTTGCTTCAGACAGTGGTCCAGCCTGCTCCGCAGTTGCTTGCTCGCGTTTGATCTCAGCTTGAAACTGAGCTCGCTTTACTTCAGTCGCTCTCGTTGACGAAGCGATGTCAGCTTCCGACGCGAGACGAACTCGTTCGCCCTCCTGCATTGCCAGTGCTGCTTTGATCTTGGAATCTCGCAGTGCTTCGGCCTGACCGATCTCCGCATCGCGTTGCACTTCGGCGGTTCGCCTTTTACCGAGTGCATCGAGGTAACCTTCTTCGTCCGAGATCTCCTGAATCGTCAAGGCGTCGAGACCGATACCCATCTTTTCGAGGTCTCCCGCGGCTTCTGTCGTCAACTTCTGCGCGAAGCTTTGTCTGTCGTTATTGATCTCTTCAACAGTCAACGTGCCCAGGATGGCGCGCAAGTGACCTTCAAGAGTCTGAAAGACGAGCTTGTGAAACTCTTCGGTTTTCATGCCGAGGAAGCGCTCCGCGGCAGCGCGCATTGAGTCGTCGTCACCTTTGATTTTGACGTTGGCCACGGCCTTTACCGATACCGGAACACCCTGCACCGTGTAAGCCCGCGACGTGGCGAGTGGCACCGTGAGGACATTGAGGTTCAGGTATTCAACCTTCTCGAGAAACGGAACGATCAGAGTCGCGCCGCCTCTGACGAGCCTATAACCAACGAGAGTGCCGTCAGGTAACTTTCGCGAACGTCCGGAGATGACCGCGGCTTCGTTAGGTGAGACTTTGATGTAGTTTCGGCTGAGCAACATCAAAGCGATCAGAAAGCCGATCACTACAACCAGGATCACAACGGGGATTAGTAGATTCTGCATATCGAGCATCGCAAATACCTCAATCTAGTTTTCGGTGTAATTGGAATCGTAAGGACTGACGATGAGTGAATCGCCAGCAACTTCATCGACGCGCACCGTGGCGCCGGCTTTTATCTCACGGTTGTCGCGCGCGCGGGCCAGCTTCTCAACCCGTTCTTCACCAACGCGGCAACTCACCTGGCCCAAATTTCCGGGAGCGATTGAAACGATGACCTGGGCCGACCGGCCCACGAGTTGAGCAGTGGTCACAGAACTCGAAGACTGCTGCTTGTAGAGAAAACGTCCGAACAGTGAAACGAGACCGCCGAGTACAATGCCGCCGCCCAAACCCATCAGCGAACTCACCACGATCGAGAATCCCGACTGGATTCCGATCGCGCCAAAACCTCCGAACGCGGTTACAAACACGCTGAGTACGCGGCTGTCTATCAGTGCGTGACCGTCACCTCCGCCGTCGAGACCGGTTTCGAATCCGAAGCTATCGAAAAGATCTCCCACCACCAGGGAAATCAGCAGAAACACAAAACCGATTGCGGCAATTACAAGAAACACCGCCAGGGGGGTGATGTTTGCGAGAGATTCGGGCACTGAGCTACTCCTTCGAGTCGTTGGTTTCGGTTCTGAAGAACGGGCCTAAGTGTCGGTGAAGACTTTTCGTCCCGTAAGACTATCACGCGACGAGATGCAGAGGTAGGCGAAGATGAAAAACAGCGCCGCGGCCATTGCTCCCGGCGCCGAGTGAAGCCGAACCGCCGACCTCCTGCACGCGCTTGCGAACGATGGCGAGACCGAGCCCGGTGCCGCGCTGCCGGGTCGTGAAAAAAGGCTCCCAAATACGTTCGCGCAAATCTGGCGGCACACCCGCGCCTGTGTCTTCGACCGTGATCGCGAGCTCGCCGTCTGCGGCATCAACAGCAAGATTCACACGGCCACCAGCCGGCGTCGCTTGCAAAGCATTCAAGACGAGATTCGACACCGCATCACGCACGGCGGAGACACATTTTCCGGATAGGGCCGTGTCCGATCTGATCTCGCACTCAAGAGCGATCCCCTGCTCGCGTGCGTTTGCGCGAAACAGATCGATTACCGAGTGCAACAACTCGTCGACGCCCAGCGGCTGTTCGGCCGCACTTTCCTTGCGCGCAAAGCTCAGCAATTGCGTGACGCTCTGACTCAGACGATCCGTTTCGCCAACGATCAAACGCAGATCGCGTTCGTACTCGTGGTTGAGTTGTTCGTCTTCGCGCATCACTTGCGCGATCGATTTGATCGCCGACAACGGATTCTTGATCTCGTG
>DATNJO010000860.1:0-2418 GCA_035603895.1 Pyrinomonadaceae bacterium | reverse complement strand
GGTTTCCTACACTTGGGCCAAGGCCATTGACGTTGTTTCTACGGACATGCCCAGTAACATTCTGCTGCGTGGGCCCTCTGACTTCGACATTCGCCACAACCTTACAGGAGCTGTTACTTATGATATTCCGGCTCCCAAATCAGGTGGCTTGCCGGCAGCGGTTCTTCGTCAATGGTCCATCGACACACGATTCAATTCGCAGTCGTCTCTACCATTGAACATCATCGCCGGCATCATCCTCGATCCCGCTGATGGCACCCAAACCGCCCGCCGCGCAAACCTGATCGACAACGTACCGGTTTATATCGACGATCCGACAGCGCCTGGTGGTCGATTAATCAATCGGGCTGCATTCTCGATTCCACTTCCCAACCAACAAGGAAACTTGGGCCGCAATAGAATTCGTGGTCTTGCGGCTTGGCAGATCGATCTGGCTTTGCGTCGCCAATTCAACTTCACAGAGACGCTCAATCTTCAGTTTAGAGCTGAAGCTTTCAATATCTTCAATCACCCAAATTTCGGCGCTATCAACACCACCTTAACCAGCACGACTTTCGGACAAGCAACCAACATGCTGGGTACGCAGTTGAGTGGTTTGAATGCGCTCTACCAAATGGGTGGACCACGTTCCTTACAGGTTGCCCTCATCGTACGTTTCTAAGGAGCGTCCTATGGCAAGAAGACTTGGGGCGGCGGTCATCAGAAACTTTTCGGTTCTGTGTTTGATATCTGTTAGTTTCGCGCAACCCGCAGGTTCAGGACGAGCGATCAACAAACTGCGCAAGATCGATCGCGAACGTTTAGTTGCGGCAAAGCTCGAGGGCAAGAGCGAAATCATGCTTGTGCTAGCCGCGAAGCCGGGAATGAACCCCTTGATGGCGCGAGAGGTCACGAGCTTAGGGGCCGTTGTAAGGTTCAGGGAAGATGCAGTCGACTATCTGAGAGCGATTGTTCCCATCGCTCGTGTCGATGAAGTTGCACGATTGAGCAGCATCGACGCAATCGCGATCGATGGTCTCCACTTCTATTACACATCGCAGAATATACCGGTCAGTCCGTCGAGAAAGAGGCCGCCACCAGACGCTACCACACCGGCGGAAAATCCTTTTCTTCCGACGGCGGATATTGGTGCCCCACAATTCATTCGCGAGCATCCGACTTTTGACGGACGTGGTGTCACCATTGCAAACGTCGACGGAAACTCACCGGATATGTTGGCGCCCGAACTGCAAACGGCACGCTCCCTCGATGGAACTCTTGTCCCTAAGTTTTCGGACGTGATCAATGCGTTCGATCCAATCGACGATGAGACTCCCTTCAGAATCGAAATGTCGAATGAAGTTGAAGCTCGCGGCGGGCGCTTTGAATGGAAACAAGCAACATATCAAAGTCCGGCTGACGGCAAATACCGGCTTGGCTTTTTCGATATCAATGCGTTTGGCGGTGGCCTGTTGCGAACGTATCTGCCGCAGGTTACCCGGGAAAAGAACTCGCTAGCCGTTCTTTGGCAGGAACCG
The DNA here is from genome assembly GCA_035603895.1 of Pyrinomonadaceae bacterium. Taxonomy (GTDB): domain Bacteria; phylum Acidobacteriota; class Blastocatellia; order Pyrinomonadales; family Pyrinomonadaceae; genus PSRF01. The sequence continues at coordinate 901 of DATNJO010000860.1, read as the reverse complement.
GCCAACCTCGTTTGGGTCGACACAAACTTAGACCACAGCTTCGCAGATGAAACAGCGTTGACTGACTTTAACTCTTCTTACCGTGCAGGCGTTTTGGGCAAGGACAACCCGGCGACTCCTTTGCGTGAAACCGTTGCTTTTACGATTTTGATCAATCCGCAATACAAACTCATCTACCTCGCGCCGCTGGCAAACGGTCACGCCACAGCAACCGCGAGCGTTATGGCGGGTCATAACTTCTTCGGCGGCGAAATGAACGGCGTTGCCCCTGGGGCTCGGATTATCTCGGTCATAAGAAAGTCAGTCACGCATTCGTTCATCGAAGCGATGATTCTCACTGTTCAGAACCCGAAGATCGATCTGGTTAGTCTGCAAATCGCGGCGCGCATACCGCCGCTGGATGGCAACTCGGTGCTGGGTGTTATTTTTCAACGGTTGGTCGACAAATACAAAAAGCCGATCTTTGCCAGTGCAGATAATTCCGGCCCGGGGATAAGCACCAATGGTGAACCGTCAGCTCCACAGAAAGTGATTAGTGTTGGCGGTTACATCAACAAGGCTACTTGGCAATCTAACTACGCCGTTTCCACCGCCACAAACGATGCGATCGCGAACCTCTCAGCGCGTGGACCACGGGCGGATGGAGGATTCAAACCTGACTTGGTTGCTCCGCTGGCAGCCGTTGCCGCGGATTTTGCGATCTACGAATCACGGGTACCCCCACCATTCGTATTACCACCCGGATATAGTGCGAACTCCGGCACTTCTAACTCCGCTCCCATGGCTGCGGGAGCTGCGGCGCTGCTCATTAGCGCAGCCAAACAGAGTGGCGTCTTTTACGACGCAGAGAAAATCGCGTGGGCCCTAAAAACAAGCGCAAGATATTTGCCGCGCGTCGGTG
>DATNJO010000859.1:0-9198 GCA_035603895.1 Pyrinomonadaceae bacterium | reverse complement strand
CCATATGTGAATCGAGATGCGTGGGCACTATTCCCATCGCCTTGGCCTTTTCAATTTGCGCGCGGATCTCCATCTCGACTTCCTTCGGATCGGCAAACTTCGCCGCCTCGCTTTCACTCAGGCGAAAGTATCCGTCCTTATCTAATAAGGACGCGACGCGATCTTTGGACGTCACCGGCCCCCAGCGAAACGGGGTCCACTCGCTCGTAAGAGTCAGGTGCAGACCAAGATCGGCTTGTGGATAGGCGCGCGCGTAGGTGGCAATTTCGGAAAGCCACGGACACGGGACCATGATGCTGCCCGAGTTAACCAGTCCGGTTTCAAAGGCTTTCAGGGTCGCGATGTTGACCGAATGTGACATACCGAGGTCGTCGGCGTGGACGATCAGGAGTTTGGCATCCGCTGGGTAGCCGAGTCGCTCGGCCAGCGTGCGTTCCTGAGCCTTAACCACTGTGACGACCATGAGTAACAGCAACAGGGTGGAGATTTTTCTCAACATAATGGTGGATTTTACACTGTGTTAGACTTATGTCGTGACGTACAATTAAGTCCGTTTCCTAATGAAGCCCCTAAAAATCGGCATTACCGGAGTCCGCGGGATTGTGGGCGAGACTTTCACGCCCGAACTCGCGGTGGAGTTTGCCCAGGCGTTCGGCACTTATCTCGACGGCGGCCGCATTCTGGTCTGTCGCGACACGCGTCCGTCTGGGCCGATGATCCGTTCGGCCGTGCTCGCGGGATTGCTGGCGGCGGGTTGTGAAATCGTCGACCTCGGAATTTGTCCGACGCCGAGTATGCAACTGGCGGTGAGGTGGCTCGAGGCGGACGGCGGTATTGCGATCACGGCCGGTCACAATCCGTGGCGCTGGAACGCGCTCAAGTTTGTGCGCGGCGACGGTCTTTATCTCAATCCGCAGCAGGCCGAAGAACTGCTCGACATTTTTCATCAGAACGAGTTTTTGAAAGCGGACTGGAAGACGATCAAACAATCGATCGAGTATGCCGAGCCCCTTGGCAAACACATTGAAACGCTTCAACGTTCTTTTGCCGTCGATGTAATTCGCAAACGCCGGCTGGTAGTGGCGGTCGATTGCTGCAATGGTGCGTGTTCGTTGTTGAGTCCGCGCTGGTTGGAAGTGCTCGGTTGCGAAGTACTCGCGTTGAATAACGATCCGACCGCGCCCTTTCCGCACGCGCCGGAACCTAAGCGCTCGACGATGGCCCAACTCTGCGCCCTGGTTAAAGCGGGCCGCGCAGACATCGGTTTCGCGCACGACGCTGACGGCGAGCGTCTCGGGTTAGTGACGGATCTTGGCGAGCCGCTCTCCGAGGAGATGACGCTCGCACTCGCTGCCGACATTCGTCTGCGAAAGCAGCCCGGCACGATCGTGACAAACGTTTCGACAACGCAGGCGATCGATTTGATCGCGTCGCAGCACGGTGGAAACGTGGTGCGTACTCCGGTCGGGCAGGCATACATCTCCGAAGGTTTGCTGGAACACAACGGAGTGCTTGGCGGTGAGGGAAGTGGCGGCATCACGGTTCCGGAAGTTCACCTGACGCACGACAGTGCGGCGGCGATCGGTTTGATTCTCGAACATCTCGCGCAAACCGAGGAGCGCATCTCCGACATGGTCCAACATCTGCCACGTCTTGCGACGTTGAAGCACGATGTAGCGGTCGAGCCGCACCGGCTGTATTCAGTGTTGCAGGAGTTTCGTGCGGTGGTGGAACAGGAAGGACTGGCGATTGATTCGACTGACGGCGTGAAAGTGACGTTGCCGGAAGGTTGGGCACACGTGCGCGCGTCCAATACGGAGTCGATCATCCGCATCATCGTGGAAGCGAAAGAGAAAGGGAAGGCGGCGGAACTGCTCGATTGGACGCGCGATCGGATCAGAAAGTGAGCCACAAGAGGCACAAGAGGCACAGGGGAGGTAAACAGGTGCAACTGACTTTTCTTAACTGTTTTGTGCTTCTTGTGGCTTTGTAGACAGACATGCGAGCGATACCCACATTAAAAATTAGTATCTCGGGTGTGCGCGGTGTCATCGGGCAATCGTTGACGCCGACGCTGCTGACGCGTTTCGCGCAAGCGTTCGGCACGCACACCGGTTCGGGAACGATCGTCGTCGGACGCGATCCGCGCACCTCGGGCGAGATGGTCAAACACGCAGTGATCGCGGGGATACTTTCGAGCGGCAGCCGCGTGGTCGATATCGGCGTTTGTCCCGTGCCGACAGTTCAATTGCAAGTGCGCCGGCGAAAAGCACACGGCGGCATCGCGATCACGGCAAGTCACAATCCCGCGGAGTGGAACGCCCTGAAGTTTATCGGTTCGAATGGACTCTTTCTCGACGGCGGTCAGGCGCGCGAGCTGCTCGATATCTATCATCAGGGCGAGTACACGACAGTAGGCAGCGAAGAGATTCGATCGGTAGAAGAAGCTGAAGGCGCAACTGAGGCACACATCCAGGCGATACTCGATGCACTTGGCCCACTGCCGCCGCGAACGAAACGTTTACGCGTTGTGCTCGACTCGTGCAACGGCGCAGGCTCCATCGTTGGACCAAAGTTGCTCGAAGCGCTCGGCGCTGAAGTGATTCCGATCAACGTCACACCTGATGGATCGTTTCCCCGTCCGGCCGAGCCGATCCCGGAGAACCTCGGCGATCTTTGCGACGCGGTAAAGAAACACGGCGCTGACGTCGGTTTCGCGCAGGACATGGACGCGGATCGTCTCGCGATTGTGAACGAAGAAGGAATTCCGATCGGTGAAGACTACACCCTGGTTCTGGCTGCGCTTTACGTGCTCGGACACGAACCCGGTCCAGTCGTCGCGAATCTGTCGACAACTTCCGCGCTCGAAGACGTCGCGAAGAAGTTTGATTGCCCCCTGTTTCTGACAAAGATCGGAGAAGTAAACGTCACCGACAAGATGCAACAGCAGAACGCAATCATCGGTGGCGAAGGAAACGGCGGCGTGATCTATCCGCGCATCAACTTCGCGCGCGACAGTCTGGTTGGCATGGCCCTCGTGCTGCACCTTCTCGCCGAGTCGGGAAAGACCATTTCACAACTACTCGATCAATTCCCGCGCTACAGTGTCGTCAAAGAAAAGATGGTCTGCCCTTCAGAGAAAATACCGGCCATCCTGAGAATGTTGCGCCAGGAGTACGGCGAGTTTCCGCTCGACACGCGCGATGGCGTCAAGGTTACGTTGCCGGAAGGTTGGTTTCTGGTCCGTGGTTCAAACACGGAACCGATCATTCGTGTCGTCGCTGAGTCCAGAAGCGAAAGTCAGGCACGAGAGATCGTCACCCGGATCTACGACCGGGTTGCAAGCTGCATCAACTAGTCCGAACAAAAACCGGAAAGGATCAATAATGACCCCTGCATTATCTCGTTCCCTCCCAGTGCTGTTTTTGCTTGTGGCCTGTTTCACCGCGCCCGTGTTGGGCCAACAAGCAGCGAGAGCCACGTTAACCGGAATCGTCACCGACCCCCACGGTGCGGCCGTTCCGGGCGTGAAGATCACCGCGACACTCGAATCGGCCGGTCTCAAGCGCGAGACCATGAGCAACGAGCAAGGGCTTTATGTCCTCACCGATCTGGTGCCCGGCGAGTATGAACTGCGAGTAGAAGCGGAAGGGTTCACAACCAGAGTGTCAAAAGTACCGATCTCGCTGAAGGTAGGACAATCGGTAACACTCGATGTGCCGCTCGAGATCGGCCTACGCGAGACGGAGGTGGTAGATCTCATCGGTTATCGCTCAATGATCGACAACACCGCTTCAGTGGTGCAGGGCGTGATTGAGTCGCGCGAAGTGGAAGCGTTGCCGCTCAACGGCCGTAACTTTCTCGAACTTGCGCTGCTGGTTCCGGGCAACGCACCCGCGCCGAACTTCGACCCGACAAAAACAAACACTTTAGTGATTTCCTCCGCAGGTCAACTCGGCCGCGGCGGCAACGTCACGATCGACGGCGCCGACAATAACGACGACGTAGTCGGCGGTCCGGTCCAGAACATTTCCCAGGAAGCGATTCAAGAGTTTCAGATGGCCACGAACCGGTTTTCGTCGCAGTTGGGCCGTTCGGGATCTGCCGTCATTAACGTGGTGACGAAACAGGGAACGAACGAGCTGCACGGATCGGGTTCGATCTACTTTCGCGATCGTGAGTTGCAGGGACTGCCGGCGACGTTCGATCGCCGCCTGGGGCAAACGCCGCCGTTCGATCGGCAGCAGTACGCATTTACTCTCGGTGGTCCAATCAAGAAGGACCGCGCGTTTTTCTTCGGTTCCTTCGAGTACCGCAACCAGGATGGCGTCGTGTTGGTGGGCGCGAGAGACTTGGCCACGCGTTCGATCACCCGCGATTTTGTGGTGGCGCCGTTGGATGACTTTCTGACTACCGAACGTCTTGATTTGACTCCGACTGATCGCGATCGTTTTGGGTTTCGTTATACGTATCAACGTGAAAAAGGTATCACTGCCAGCACGCTCGTGCGGTCGATCGGTTCGGCGTCGCAAAGACAGTCGAGCCTGAACAAAACGAATTCATTTCTCGCCAACTACTCGCGCACCGTTTCGGCGTACGACGTGAACAACTTCAATTTCAGCTTCAGCACGTTCATCAACGACACGTTGCCCGTGACGCCCGGGCCGCAGTTGACGTTTCCGAGTATTCAGGACGGCGCGTCGTTCCGCGTGCCGCAGCAAACCAAACAGCGCCGCTTTCAGTTCAGCGATACCTACACGATGATTCGTGGCAATCACACGTTCTATGTCGGCGGTGAAGTGCAGCGCGTGGAGTCGGATCTAGATCTGAAAGTGTTTCAACAGGGCCGCGTGGAATTGATCGAAGACTTTCCCGACTTCGATCGCAATCTCGACGGGCGTGTTGATGACAATGACCTGTTGTTTGCGGTGACGCTGCGCAGCGGCGTACCGGATCGTTCGCTGTTGCTGCCCGATACTGACAACACGTACTTCGCCGGATTCGTTCAGGACGATTGGCGCGTGCGCCGGCAATTGACCCTGAATCTTGGCTTGCGTTACGAGCTCGACACCGACGTGAAAAATGTCAGCCGTGTCGACGAATTGAACCCGCTGATCCTTCCATTCCTGCATGGCGAGAGAAAACGCGACAAGAACAACTTCGCGCCACGCGTCGGGTTCAACTATTCCACCGAAGACGCAAGAACGAGTATTCATGGCGGTTACGGCATTTACTACGACCGCGTGACGCTGGAAATTCAAACACTCGAACGCGGTCTCGATGGGCGCGCGTTGCCGATCGAAGTGCGCGCGGGCAATGTCTTTTTTATTCAGCCGCCATTTCTGTTTGATCCAGTGAACGGTGTCTTCCCGCCCGGTGCGCCGACGCTCGCAAACCCGTTCACGGGTTTCCCGCTACCTGGCGCGGGTGCTGGTGGCATCAACATCATCGACAACGATATGCAGAACCCGATGGTCCACCAGATGAACATCGGTGTCGAGCGTGAACTCGGCGGCGACTTTGTTGTGCGCGCTGATTATCTGCGCAACGTTGGCACGCATTTCATCATCGGGCGCATCGTCGGCACGGTGCCGTTGAATCCAGTCGTCGGCGGCCCGGATCTCGTCAAGAATCTCGAATCGAGCGTGCGTACGAATTACGATGGATTGCTCGTAAGTCTCGAAAAGCGTTTTTCGAAACACTACCAATTCCGCGCGTCTTATACGTTGTCGCGAACCAACAACTTCGCGAACGACGATCAGATTCCCTTCTCAAACGGTCCAATCGATTCAAACGATTTGCAACGCGAGCATGGTCCAACGCCGAATGATCAGCGTCACCGGTTCACTTTTTCCGGTGTGTTTCAACTGCCGAAGGGTTTTCGCGTCTCGCCGATACTAACGCTCGCTTCAGCCGTGCCGATCGACATCCTGCTTCCCGACGGCAGCTCGCGTGTTTGTGAGTTGGAGCGAAACGCGGGCGCGCGGCGGTTTAGCACCGGCGCGGAGTTGAATGCGGCGTTGACTCAGATCAACGCGACCGGTGGTTCGTTGTGTCCGAATGCCGATCCGAGCACGGGTTTCAAGTCGCCCGTGTTGTTGCCGCTGGTGCGCGATGACCTGCGTCTCGGCGATAATTTCTCGTCGCTCGATCTGCGCGTGTCGAAGGTTTTCAGAGTCGGCGAGCGCTTCACGATCGAGCCGATTGCGGAGGTGTTCAATCTCTTTAACGTGACGAACGTGCTCGGCGTGTCAAACGTGAACTACTCCGGTTTTAGTAACGTGTTGGTTCCCGACAGCAACGATCCGGGCAGTCCGGGGTTCCTGCGCTCGTCGAGTTTTGGTCAACCGGTGAGCACCGCGGGTGGCGTATTTGGTTCCGGTGGCCCACGCGCATTTCAATTCGCCGCGCGCGTGACGTTCTAAAGGTTTTGACAGGATTTGCAAAATGGACAAGATGGCTTCTTGCCTGTGTCAATCTTGTTAATTATGCGCATCTTGTCCACTAATGGCTGAGTTAAAACGACAAATCGGTTTGCGCACCGCAGCGGCGCTCGTGGTCGGTGAGGTGATCGCGGTGGGGATTTTTTTGACGCCCGCCGGGATGGCCAAACAGCTCGGGTCGCCGATGTGGCTGCTCGTCGTGTGGCTCGCGATGGGCGCGATGGCGCTGTGCGGCGCGCTTTGTTATGGCGAACTCGCGGCTCGTTATCCCGAAGCAGGCGGCGGTTACGTCTACTTGCGCGAAGCTTATGGTCCAGCGCTCGCTTTTATGTACGGCTGGATGGCGTTTCTCGTTATGGATCCCGGACTGACTGCGGCGCTCGCAGTTGGCCTCGCGACCTACGCGGGTTACGTCGTCAATCTTTCGCCGTGGGGAACGAAGCTACTCGCCATCGCCACGATCGCCGCGATCGCGTTGATCAATATTCGCGGCGTCAGGCTTGGGGCATGGTTTGTCCGCGCCTTGATGTTTCTCAAGCTCGGTCTGCTGGCGTTTGTCATTCTTTGGGGCATCGGCTTCCAACTCGGCGACTGGTCCAACTTCACGCCGTTCGTCGCGCGACACGCGGTCTCACCGCCACTCATCGGCGCAATTGCCGGTGGACTCGTCGGTGCGTTCTTCTCGTTCGCTGGTTGGTGGGATTTAGGCAAACTTGCAGGCGAAGTAAAAGATCCGGCGCGCACGTTGCCGAAAGCGCTCACACTCGGTGTGTTCGTCGTTATGATCGTCTACATCCTGACCAGTCTGACGTTTGTTTATCTTGTTCCGCTCGATCGGGTCACGTCAGGTGAGACATTCGCAGCGCAAGCGGGCGAGGTCTTGTTCGGACGCGCTGGCGGAACGGTTTTTTCGCTAATCGTAGTCGTAGCAGTGTTGGGAAGTTTGGCAGCGGTGGTGATGTCGGCGCCGCGAGTCTATTTTGCGATGGCGCGGGACGGGTTGTTTGTTCCCGCTGTCGCGGCGATTCATCCGCGCTTCGAGACGCCGGCGTTTGCGATTGCGCTGCAAGCTGTACTGGCGTCGGTGTTGGTCCTGGTCGGCACGTTCAACGACATCATTTCCTACTTTGTCTTTGTAGTGATAGTGTTCATCGGTCTCACGATCGTTGCCCTATTCAAACTCCGCCATCGGCGGACAGAAGATGTTGGTTATTTAACGCCAGGCTATCCAGTGACGCCGATCGTCTTTCTCGTTTTGATTGTGTTGATGCTCGTGTTGCTCGGCGGTAATAATCCGAAGCAGGCTTTTCTCGGCGTCGCGGTAGTTTTGCTGGGTCTGCCGTTTTACCTGTTGGTGTTTCGTCGCAAACGTTTCATGGGAAAAGGAAAGAGAAGTTATGACGTGGATTAAAACTGTCGCGGTCACCGAAGACGACGAGGTACGCCAGGCGGTCGAATCGCAGCGCGAACTCTATCCGATCGAATACGCGACGCCCGTGCATCCGACGGCTGACGGCGAAACTGCCGGTATCGTCGCGTCGCACAGTTTGATTCCCAAGGCACTCTTTCACGCGTTCTCAACCTTCGGCTCGTTGATGTCACCCGACCTTCCTTTGACGCGGCGCCAGCATGAGATGATCACTACGGTGGTCTCGGTGACCAATCGGTGTCATTATTGAATCGAATCGCACGCAGAGTTTCTGCGTCGGGTGACACTGGATCATGATTTGGTAGCGGCGCTGGAAGAAGACTACCGTTCGGCCCCGATTACAAACCAGGAGAGAGTCATGCTCGATTACGTCGCGCAGATCACGCGCGATGCGACGCGCATCTCACCCGCGGATCACGAACGTTTACGATCCGTCGGCTTCGATGACAAAGGTATCTTGCAAATCACCCTGATAGCTTCGTGGTTCAACTACATCAATCGTGTCGCTGACGCACTGGGCGTCGGCAGAGGGTAAGACAATGAAGTACGTTGCACTTTTTCTGATCGCGATTATGTTTGGCTCCGTCGTGTTTGCTCAGCAACAGCAGAAGCCGAGCGAGGACGAGGTCGTGCGGGTCAAGTCGAATCTCGTCAACATCGACGTGATGGTCAAAGACAAAAAGGGCAAGTACGTCTCGGACCTTAAAGCCGAGGACTTTACCGTCGTCGAGAACGGGGTGGCGCAGAAGATTGAGTTCTTCGACGCACCATCGATACGACCGGCCGATAAGAGCACGACCACTGCGAAGCCTGAAACGACTACAACCACGACAGTTCCTCCATCCGCCGCGCCGCAAAATTACGTCGCGCTCGTGCTCGACTCGCAAACCACCGACATCACGAACCTGAAACAAGTGCGCGAAGGCACGACCAAGTACATCCGCGAGCAGATCACTGACAACGACGTCGTCGCTTTGCTCTCAGTCACCAACAGTTTGCAGATGCTGCAACCGTTCACTCAGGACAAGGACAAACTCATCGCTGCCCTGGAGAACTCAGGAGCCAACTCCACTTCAAAGAGTTTCGAGCAGAAAGATCTGAAGGCAGGCATCGATGCTCAACGCCAGATTCTGACCGAAGGCGCGCCTAATGGAGACATCAAGTTAGACTCGCCCGCGGGTGCGAGATTGATGGTCGCGCAAACCGTACTCGCGCAATTCATCAAGCTGCGCACCGCGCTCAGTCTGCAACAGTCGCGCCCCGTTCTCGCGGCGCTGGCGGCGATCTGTGAAGGGCTGCGCTCGATTCCCGGCAAGAAGACGCTGG
>DATNJO010000858.1:0-2824 GCA_035603895.1 Pyrinomonadaceae bacterium | reverse complement strand
GCCTTGCTTGACCGTAGCCGCTGCGCGTGTAGTCGCACCGCCGCCGGGCTCGCACGAAGTGGTGCTGCCGGGGTCACCGCAGGTCCAGGTCGTTCCCTTTGGTTCAATGATCATTTGACCAATGAGACCATTGGGATGCTGGAACATCGGATCCGACGGCAACAGATTGAGCGCGCCAAACTCTACCGGCGTGTAAGTTAATGCGCCAGTGGAACTGCGGTCGATCTTGCCGGCGTACCATTGATACTTAACAGTCTCGCCGAAGTTTGCAAACTGATCCGCACGCTGCACGCTGTTCCAGCCGACGTTCATACCGAAGCTCGTAGCAGCGTCGTAGCTGAGGAGCTGCGGATGTAGTCCGACAAACTTCGACATCTTCTGCGTGATCGGCGCGTGGAACGGCGACGGCCAGTTGAAGTTGTGCTGCAGGACCAGCGACGAAGGAGCGATCGCGTTGGTTAAATTGACGTTGATGCAATCGCCTGCGGCCGCGCGCAGGATCAACGGTTCGATCGGAACGCCGGCTTTCAGCTTACCGCTGCCGTCCACGTCTTCACTCCGAACGTACAGGATGCCCATCAACGTACTCATCCAACCCGATTGCGGACCGCGATTGTTGAATACTAGTTCACCACCCGGCAGAGCCTTCTGCGCCGTGATTGCGGTGATGTTAAAGGTTCGCTGCTGCGCTGCCGGTAAATTCGCCGGACAGGTTGCGTAAGCGACGTTAGTGGTTGTCGAAACTGGATTGTTCGGCAACGGCTTCAATCCGTTCGCCGGCGCGGTTGGATCATAGGAACGGAAGAGTCCCCACAGACCTTGCGCGAGTCCCGTTTCGTCCCAGCTCGGACTGTAGAGATAGTCGACACAGTTTCCAGGCGATGTTCCGTCCGGACACTTGCGAACCGATCCACCGCTGGCCATCGGCGCCGAAGATGACGGCACTTTGAATTGCAACTCAAAGTGTTCCGACAGTCCCATCGGCTGATTGCTGCGATAGCCCGAGTTCTTCCACGACGGTTCGGCGAACCACGTCGGTCCCATCAGGTTGAACTGGTGAGCGAAGACGTGTGCACCGACCAGCACGCGAACCTGAACGTTGTCGTTCTGATAGGCGCGCATGAGTGGCGTTAGAGGTTCGGGATTTTGATTCGGGCTGTTTACCTTGGCGGCCTGGTTGTCAAAAGAGTAAGACAAGTCGCCAGTCGCTCCGAGACGGAACGGTATCGGCTCGTTGTAGTAATTGACTGACATCGTGCCGGTGATCGGATTAACGTTACCGGTGCTCACGAGTCTTGGCATCACGCCGTTGACGGTTATTGGATTTCCCACGTACTCCGGAAACACCGCCGGATTGACAGCCTTGGTCGGGTCACGCCATCCCTTGTCCTTCGCAGGATCGGGTGCGGTCTTCGAACCGGCCATATAAGCGAGTTGCAGATCCTGAAACTCGAGCATGAACTCGCGATAACTGTCAGCCGGGTTCGTCGTCAGGATGTTGGCCATCCAACTTGTTGGACCACCATCCGGACGAACCGGACTTGCGGTGATTGGACCACCGCCCATTGGCGAGCCGTCCAGGTTTTGCCAAAGCGAATCTTTTGGTTCGACCAGGAGACCAGCGTAGAGACCGGCCTGCTGGTGCGTTGAAGGACCAAAGTGATCGTGCGTGAAGACCGTGCGCAGCGTGCGATCGACGTTCTGGCTGTCGACAACCGGATCGAGATACCAACGCTGAACCGTGGTCTGCGCGCCCATCCATTCGTGTGCGCACTGTGCCGGTGGATTTGGTCCACCGCAAATTTCAGTCGGGGGCGGTTTCGGCGCGAGGGTAGTTGTCGTGCCGCAACCGGCACATGGCGTCCAGCCGCTGCCGGCGTTGAGTGCGGTAATAATCTCCTGCACTTCTTCAGGACTAAACGTGCCGTCTTCGTAGTTGAAGCCGTTGCCGGCGCCATCGGAAGAAGTCACGTCAAACTTCACGAGGTGAATGTGCTGACCGAGAATGTCGGTCGGCGTGCGCACCTGGAAGTCGTCGACGAGGTAATAATTCGGCACGAGGTTGGTGTGCCAGTATTCGACGATGTCGCCTGAGTTGCCGCGGAAGAACAGCGGCTCGGGCTTGCGGGTGTTATTCATCGTCGGCGAAACGTCGTTCCACAGAGTGAGTATGCGTTGTTGCGGGTAGTGCCACTTCTGTTGATTGAGAACGACGTTGAGTTGAATAGCGGCGGCTTTGTAACGGCGTATGCGCTGCTTGTTGGTAACCGGATCGACGTTGATTGGTTTGCCGTTGTCATCAACTGCCGGATCGGCGAACGGCGCGCCCATTTGTGGTCCAAGCGGTAATCCGTTCAACACAAAACCCGTCGGTTTCCCTTGCGTCATCTGTGGTGACGTCGAGGTCGGCGGTGGGCAGTTTGCGGCGCCGCCACCATCCGGGAAGAAGCTATTGCGGCAGCGGATTCCGAAATACTTCATCGCCACTTTTTCGACGTTCGTTCCGTCTTCCGGAAGTTGGTTTGCCTTCAACGTGGCGAAGTCTTTACTCCAGTCAAACTGATCGTGCTTCTCGTAAGAAATCGTGCCACCGGTTGTTACGTGACGCGGCAGACCACCGTCAAGCGGCTGGTTGGCTGCATCGCGTGCGAAGTCGAGCGGCGGATGCGGCGCGCGCATGCCCGCGATTCCCGGAATGAAGTACGGGAAACCGGGATTCACGGTTACGTTTGCGCCGGTCGGATCCGGAGTGCCCGGGGTGCCGAAAACAATCTGACCGTTCTTGACAAAGACCGGCGAAGGCATCGGCGCCATCGGCAACGTC
>DATNJO010000857.1:0-8153 GCA_035603895.1 Pyrinomonadaceae bacterium | reverse complement strand
TGATTCAACGGTAAACCCGACCGGTTGGGCCAAGCCTGCCTGCTCGACTGTCTTGCCTTTGAGCCGGGAATCTTCGATCCGAAACTCACTGCGATAAGTTCGTTTTTCAACTCCTGCCTGACTGCCTGTTCTGTCCTTGAGCAAACGCGAACCAACCAAAATGATGAACGTCAGGCCGGCGATCGTCGCGGGTATTCCGATCCATGCGGGATCGAAGAGACCGATCGGCCTGGTGGCACTCGACAACTCACCCTTGGCTACCGCATCCAAAACCAGTCCGGCGATGATCAGATTGACGCTGGTTCCGATCAGCGTGATCGAGCCACCGAGCAGCGCGCCGTAGCTCAGGCCCATGAACAGTTTTGCGCCTGGCAGTCCGGTGCGGCGCGTCAGGTCGCGCACTGCCGGAATCATCATCGCGACCAAAGGAGTGTTGTAAAGAAACGCGCTGGCCGCGGAGAGAGGAACAAAGATCTTGAGTTGGGCCATCGTGATTGATCTCGGCAATCCGATGACTCGTTCGGATAACAACGAGATCGCGCCGGTCGCGTACATACCGGCGGCGACGGGATAGAGCGCGGCCACCGTGATCACTCCGGTGTTGCTGTAACCCTTCAGCAACGCCGCCGGCGATGCGAGTTGCAATGTCATGGCCACGGTGATCGTGCCGACGAAGACCAGCCAGATCGGCAGCTTGTTCCACACGAGCATCACCAGCATGGCAACCAACAAACCCAGCGTTATCCACGCAGTTCCTGTCATGACATCTGTCTTCTTGTGCCCTCCGTTCTGAGTTCAGCCTTTGGGCTGCTTGGCGCGACAAGCTAAAGCTTGAACTCAAAACGATAGCTAAAACTTTCTTGTGCCTCTTCGTGGCTACTTTCGCGGGTGACACTCGACGCACTGAAACTGCGAGAGGTCACCCAGATTCACAGGATGTTTGAACGGTTCGTTGCCCTTGTGGCAGGTCTCGCATTTCCGATCCGCCAGACCACCGAGATCGACCGGATGCTGAAACGATTGTGTTTTCACAGACGCCGCGGGATTAGCTGAGTCAGCCAGCACCGTGTGACAGACGTTGCAGTCGTTGCGGATCACTTTTCCCGTATTGCTCACGTGTTCTCCATCGTGACAACGAAAACAACCAGTGAAATAGAAGTGTCCGATGTTATCCGGGTGTGCCTGCCAATCGGTCTTCATCTCCGGGAACGAGTAGGTGCGAAAAATTCGCTGCGCCTCTCCGACTGCGGATTTAATCGCCGCATTCTTGTTCGAATACACGTCTGCATAGTTCGTCCGGTAAAACTGGTCCAACTGCGAAGCGATTCCATTAACTGCTTCGTTCGTCGTTTGGTATGGCTTGCTGAGTGCGGCTATTGCCTCTCGCTTTAGGTAGGGCAACGAAGGATCGAGCCTGCCAGCCGCAAACGATTGATCGACTGCCTGATCGGGCGTCAGATAACGGTGAGCCGGCCGATTGTGGCAATCAACACAGTCCATTCTGCGTTTGTCGGCATTCGCAATTTGGTCCGCTGCCAGAGGACGATTGCGATCGAAGTATTCCGTCACGTTTCCCTGACGATCCTTCACGCGAATCCAGGGAATGACCTGCCGCTGCTCGTCAGTGGCGATGAACGTGACCTCGTTCTGAATGTTCATGTGCCAGTGAATACCGGCGACAACACCAGTCTCAGGACTGCCGCCACCGACATTGATCAGCATCCGAAGTTGACGCAGAGAGTTCTGTTCGTCGTAGGCGTAGTGATTGAAGGTCTTGAGTTTTGCGCCGTGAAACTTCTCGGACCAGTGACAGTGACCACACGTTTCATCGGCCGGGCGCAGGTTGTGAACCGGAGTCGAAATCGGCCGCGAGTACGTACCGCGAATGAGAGAAATTAATTGACGCGTGCCCGCGAGTTTCGATCGTGCGTACCACTGCGCGCCGGAACCGACGTGACAATCGACGCATGTGATCTTCGCGTGCGGCGCCACCTGAAAGGTGACAAATTCCGGGTTCATGACGCTGTGACAGGCTTCGCCGCAAAAAGATACCGATTCCGTGTAGTGATAAGCCTTATAACTGCCGAAGGCGCTCATCGACACGAACAAGAAAGTGGAAACGACCAGCACGGCTGCAATGCGACGCTGCCGGGCATCGTTTAGATCGATCTTCGGATAGGCGCTGATATCGGCTGTGGGTGAGCGTCGTCGTCGTCGACGTTCCAGGATCATGCCGGCAATGACAATCACCAAACCGAGGATCAGAAATCCCGGCAGGATGATGTAGGTGACGATGCCGAAGTAAGGATTTTCCGATTCCTGAGTGAAGTCGATAAGGAACAGCAACAGAATGCAGGCCAGACTCGTGAATACGATCACCATACCGATGAAACTCACGTAGTTTCTGATCAGGCTGGGAACGCTCTGCGCTGGTCTCGTCTCGTCACTCATGCCCATTTCCTTCGCATTACAGACGGCTTGCACAAAAGGAAGAATATTTCTCGCGCAAAGGCGCAAAGGCGCAAAGCGCTACCGCGTTTCCACGGGTTTTCTTTGCGCCTTTGCGCCTTTGCGCGAGGACTTGTTCTGCATCGCAGCACCTCTTGCGCAAAGTAGCCACAGACAGACGTAGAGAAAACACAAGCTATCCGCGCCAAACCACTTGCGCTATCGAAAGCTCTCCTGCGCTCTTAACCTATGGCGTCGCCTTCAACTGCTTCATGTACTCGACCAGTGCCTTGGCTTGCTCGGCCGTTACGCCTTTTTCCGCATAAGCAGGCATGTGTGGCGGCTTCTCCACTTTCTTGCCTTTCAAAACGATTTCGACGAGTTGGTCGTCAGTCAGAGCGGTATCAAACTTCTTCTCCGCTTTCTTGCCGTGGCACATCAGGCACTTCGATTTGTAGTAGGCCGCGGGGTCTGAAGATTGTTGGACCATAGTTCCGGCAGAAACTACGACCAGCGTTCCAAAGACCAACGCAAACGCCACCGTTCCGGTTATTGCTTTTAACTTCGTCATCGTCGAGATCACCTTTCGCATAAGTTCGATTTTTAGAATCGCCACCGCGAACCTTTGTGACAGCGCGTGCACGCGGCAAAGTCGTCGCCGCCAAAGGCCCGCTTGCCGTTATGACAAGACATGCAGCTAAAGCCGCGAGCCGGTGCGTGATGGTTCAGGGGAATCGGGGCGGTTACGTCTTTTCGAGGGTTGCCGGCAAGAGCCTTGTGGCAATCAGAACAGCGCAAAGAGTCGTCGTGATGGGCGTGACTAAATCCGCGGCGAAACGCAACGGCGCGGATTGAAGCACGCACCAGTGGTTCGGGCCGGTGGCAAACTCCGCACGAAGAGATGTCGCGCCCGTTTGCCTTTGCCTGTGGTTGATGACAGCTAAAACACGTATTGTGCGCGTTAGTTCCAGTCGGAATCGCCAAAGCAACGCCTCGGTTAGTCGGTCGATGGCAACTGCCACACTTGGCCGTAGCGTGCAGCGCGTGATCGAACCTGCTGCCGAAACTTCGCAGTGGCGGAAAGGACTTCACTGTTTTCGCGCCGGCTTCTGTATGACAGATCGTGCAAATCGGACCTGAGTTATTCGCAAACAACGGCGCATGACAACCAATACAAGGCGTGTGCTGATCCTTTCCCGGCAAAGTCGGTTGCGCCGAATTGTTTTCCCGGCGGTGACACAACAAACAAGGCAGTCGCGAATGATTCTTATTATCGTGTTCGAATTTGGAGTAATCCGTGGTTGTTACTTGTGAGGCTGCATGGGCGAAAAGTCGTAGCGAAGTCTCACCACCCATTTTGTGACAAGCACCACAGCTTTGCGGCGAAGGCGCCAACTCACTTTCCTGGTTGTGGCAGGTGAAACACATCGCGTGCGCGAGCGGCTTTGTCTTAGGCGACTCGGGCGACTGATGACAGTCCGTGCATTCCTGATCGCTGTGCTTGTCATGAGGAAACCGCACGCGAAACTCGGCAACAAAAGTCGCGCCCCTGGCGGTTGCCAGAAATGCTTCACGCAAACTCGGGAACGGGTAACGCGACGTGTTATTCGGCGTTGCCTTGACGTGGCAGTTCTGACAGATGCGTGGCGCAGGTCTTTCGCGTGCGAAGAACTGCTTGCGATGACAGTTGATACACGACGCGTGATCGGGAAACTCGGAAATATCGGGAAACGCATCATCCTTGCGCACGAGTTTCCAGTTCTCGGAGGGAAACTTGTGACACGTCTGACATTCGAGACGGTGTTTCTGATTCGAATGAGAGAAGCGGGAATAATCAACTCGTGTTTGTGCGGCGGCTTCAAAGGCCGCAAAGAGGCACAAAAAGCACAAATGGCTTTTTAGGATCTTTTGTGCCTTTTGTGCCTTTTCGTGGCTCTTCATTCCGGGCGCCCGAAGTAAAAACGCAACGATGTGTATGGCAAGTGCGCGTGATAGTTCTGCGGTCTTGGACCAACCAGCACACTCTCGTTGTAGTTGTAGTATTGATAGCCAACATTCCAGTCCAGACGCCGGTGCAGTCTGAATGCCAAACGCCCCTCCGGCGACTGAAAACTCATCGGATACGAAGTGACGAGAAATCCCGGATTGCCGGTGGGATCGGAGATGCGGTTTCCCTGCCCTGTGTCTTTGTTGATGCGGTAACCGACGAACAAGGTCGCGCGGCGGAAGAGCTGGCTCACACTGTCGATATAGAAAAAGTTGTTGCGCATGAAGTACAGGCTGCGACCTTGCGGATGCCTGACTCCGTTGAAGAAGTAATCAACCACGGCGTTCGTGTTGATCCAGTTGTAGTTGTAACCGGCGTTGATCGTGAGCCGCGGATTGACGGTCCAGTCCACCGCCGAGGTGAATACTCTCGACTTGATGCTGACGCCGAAGTCTTCCAGCGACACGCCTGCGATCTCCGACGGGTTTGCGTTGTCTCTGGTGATCAAAGCGAGACTGAGCGCGAGTTTGTTCGTCAGGGAATACCGGGTCTTCGCGCGAATGTAGGTGTAGTCGTAATTACCGATGCGGAAGAAGACGTTGTCAGAGGTGCCGTGCTCGCCGTCGAACCAGATGGTCCAATCATTTGTCACTCGCGACTTGAAACCGCCGAGAATCACGTGCGTGTTGTTTTTCTGTTCGTCTTGACTGGTTGAAGTGCCGGGCGCAGGCAACGCACCATTCGAACCGAAATCGAACCCGCTGAAAAAGTTTCCGATACGGCGATGGCCGTAGCGATAGCCGAGGTGAATCGAGTGCCGGGAGTTGAACGCGTAATCGCCTTCGATGGTGTTCAGGTATTTGCGGTAATCGGTAATAACGCTGGCTGGCAGATTATTGAAGCCGACTGTATCTGTCCTGGTGCCGCCGCTAATTGGCCGCGTGAGCGAGAAGAAGTCGCTGAACGATCCGAGACCATTGATCTCGAAGTCTTCCACGCGGAACGTATTCGAAATTCTGAGTTTGCGCGTCGCAAGCCAGGTTACGCCGACGTCGCCGATCGTGTTTGGCCGTTCCACGTCCTGCGTGATCGTGTAGGTGCCCAGGTTCAGAGTGTTGGGCGATGAGTTAGGCGGAGTAGGCGGAAAGCCTGACACGCGCGCGTTCCAGTTGAAACCTGAGAAACCTTCGCTGAAGATCGAGTTTGAAGTGGCCTTACTGTAAATGTAACGCGCGGTCACGTCGAGTCGTTTGGCTATCAGAGTGTGCAGACTCAAACGCGTGTAGTTCACCTTGCCGCGCGTGGGCTCATCACGATGAAAAGTGTTCAAGCCGGCTGTGGTCGGATTTACGTTGACGCCCGGATTGCCGCCGACGTTGATGAAACCGTCGTCGCGGAAGCGGCGAAAGCCTTGCATGAACGAGTAATCGATTGGTCCAAGCTTGCCGTCGGCGCCAAACCGATAATCATCGGCACGCGATCGCAATTCAGAGAGCAGAAGAAACTCGTCGCCACCAACGTGATAGTTCGTGAATGCAGGACCGCTGTACCGCTCCGGCGAGTAACCCACGTTGAATCGAATGAGCTCGTTCTTGGGCAGGATCGTGAGATCGAAATCGCCTAGCTGCTGCCTCGCGTCGATGCCATGCTCGCCGGTGACCGGGTTGGGCGGAACGCTGAACTCCGGTGGACTGAAGACCCAGTTTGGGTTCGCCAGTGTGTTTAGAAAGCGAAAGTACTTGAACCTGCGGTACGAACCATCGAAGCGATACCACTTTGTATTCTCGACGCTGAAACGAACTTGTCCGTTAGGATCCGCTCCCCAGCCGGTTGTAGTAACCAGCGCGCTGTCAACGAACCCGCCGCCGTTTTTCGCTCGATAGAGAAACGTCGAATCAAACAACCGCGGTCCGGCGCTGTAGTTCAGATCGCTGCGATACTTGTTGTGGTCGCCATCAACGCTGAGTCCCCGATAACCAAACTCAATGGTGCCGATCGTTTGTGGAGTTGCTTGTGGAGTCGCGTCAGGTTGCTGCGCGGGCACGTTCAGCAACCCAAGCAGCGCGATCGAAGACGCCACGAAAACCCGCCCCAGGATGTGCGTTGTCGTTTTCATATCACCTGAAAAAGACCGGACTCGTGCGCGAGCCGTGAATCTTTATGTGACACGCCGTGCAGCTCGCGTACTGCGCATTCTGGTTGTGTGTTGGACCAGCCGGCTCATCCGCGCCGACGCCATGGTCCACACTGTGACACGTCAGGCAGAGAGCATTCACTGCACTGAACTTCAACATTCTTGGATTAGCAGACCCGTGCGGGACGTGACACGAAACGCAGCCATCGGTTTTGACGGGAGCGTGTTCGAACGTAAATGGACCTTGCTTGTCGGCGTGACACTTGATACAGGCGGCGTCAGTTCCGACCGCCAACCTCGTCTGTTTTAATTCGAAACCACCGTGCGGGTTGTGGCAGTCGGTGCATCGCATGGCCCCTTCAAGAACCTTGTGATGAGACGGCATCGTGAACTGGTGTTTGACTTCACTGTGACAACTCAAGCAGAGCTTTGGCTCGCTGATTTTTAGTAACTTGACCGTGGAGAAGTCAGGCTTCTCCGCGTTTGCCGGGGTGATGAAACTGATCGAGCTCGTGACGTTTCGGCCGGTGATTGCGCCGTGTGAGGAATGACAGTCTGTGCAACCTACGTCGTTGCGCCAATGCTCGCCGCGGCGAAAAGAGTTGTGCTCTTCCCTGCCCGCATGACAGCCGAGACAGGTTTCGGAAATCCACTTGGACGATTTGTTTTTGAAGGAGATGATCTTCGCCGGATCGCCTTCTTCGCTGTGCGCCTTGCCTGGTCCATGACACGACTCACAGCCCGTCACCTTGTTTTTCCAACTGCCTAAACTACCGAGCTTGGCGTGTGAAGTCGGAGTGAAGTTTTTGAATTGATCTTCGTGGCAGTCTTTGCACGCGTCGCTGCCGACGTACTGGTCGTCAGTCGCTTTGGTTTGGATTGAGAAGTGACCGGTAACTACCCACACGGCCAGCATCAGTAAAGCCGGTAACAACACAACCCTAAACGCTTTGCCTGAGAGCTTTATCTTCATGGCCGCTTTCCGTGAGCCATGATCCTAGCCGCCGTTTTGCGCTCTTGTTACTGGCAATTCTGACAGTATTTGCTGCTCCCATCGCGCAGTAGGATGACCGCAAAATCAGCACGAATTCTCTGTGTCACAGAGGTGAGAGAGCGCAAAAACTATGTCGAAGAACCTCATTACAGTTGATGGAAATGAGGCTGCTGCCTCCGTGGCGTTTCGGCTGACTGAGGCCACTGCCATCTTTCCGATCACGCCGAGTTCGCCGATGGCCGAGCTCTGCGATGAATGGGCCAGCCATGGGAAAACCAATCTTTGGGGAGTAGCCCCGGAGATTGCCGAGATGCAATCGGAAGGCGGCGCAGCGGGAGCCTTGCACGGCGCCGTCCAAGCCGGTGCGCAGGCGACGACCTTTACAGCTTCTCAGGGTCTGCTCCTGATGATCCCAAACATGTACAAGATCGCGGGTGAGTTGTCGCCGTTCACGATGCACGTGACTGCCCGAACACTCGCCACGCACGCTCTTTCGATATTCGGCGATCACTCTGACGTGATGGCCTGCAGGCAAACCGGATTCGCGCTTTTGTGTGCCAACTCCGTTCAGGAGGCACACGATATGGCGG
>DATNJO010000856.1:0-6355 GCA_035603895.1 Pyrinomonadaceae bacterium | reverse complement strand
GCTCAGTGATTCGAGAAGGATACTGAGCATTTGGAAGTCGCCGCCGAGGCGCCGCGTGGCGCGCTCGCAGTAACGTTTAAAATCGACCATCCGCTCCAGCGCTCTGGCCAGTTCGCGTCCTTCAATCGCCTGGCTTGCTCCGGCGGATGTCACGCTCATATCGCTGGTCGCCGCACGCATCAAGTATCGAATCATCGAGCCTTCGTCTTTGATGTACTCCTCTTTCTTCCCACGTTTTACCTTAAACAACGGTGGTTGGGCGATGTAGACGTGGCCGTTCTCAACCAACGCCGGCATCTGCCGGTAGAAGAAGGTCAAAAGGAGCGTGCGGATGTGTGAACCGTCGACGTCAGCATCGGTCATCAGGATGATCTTGTGATAACGGAGCTTGCTGAGATCGAAGTCGTCTTTGCCGATCCCGGTGCCGAGCGCGGTGATGAGCGACTTGATTTCGCTGTGACCGAGCATCTTGTCGAAACGGGCTTTCTCGACGTTGAGAATCTTGCCCTTCAACGGCAGGATGGCCTGGTTCTTTCGATCGCGTCCCTGTTTGGCGGATCCGCCGGCGGAATCACCCTCGACGATGTAGATCTCGGAGAGCGCTGGATCGCGTTCCTGGCAGTCGGCCAGTTTGCCCGGCAACATGCTGGAGCCCATTGCGCCTTTGCGGACGATTTCCCGCGCCTTGCGCGCCGCTTCACGAGCTCGCGCGGCATCGAGCGCCTTGCCGACTATCTTTCGCGCTATAGGCGGATTCTGTTCGAAGAACTCGGTCAGGCGATCGTTCAGAAACGACTCAACGGCGCCCTTAACGTCTGAATTGAGTTTTCCCTTTGTCTGGCCTTCAAACTGCGGCTGCGGCAGTTTTACAGAGATTACTGCGACCAGCCCCTCGCGCACGTCGTCGCCGGTCAGCGAGCTTTTGAAATTCTTCGCCAGGCCTGAAGACTGTGCGTAGGCGTTAATCGTTCTGGTGAACGAAGACCGAAACCCCGAAAGGTGCGTACCGCCGTCAACCGTGTTGATATTGTTGGCAAACGAATAGACCTTTTCGTCGTAGCCGTCGTTGTACTGAATGGCCACTTCGATCGCCAGACTGTCCGACTCCCGCTCGAAGTAGATCGGCTTGTCGTGAAGCGTGGTCTTGTTTTTATTCAGGTGCTTTACAAATTCGGCGATGCCGCCCTTGTAGTAGAACTCGTGCGAACGCTCCGGCTCTTCACGCTCATCCTTGATCGTGATGCGAATGCCTTTGTTGAGAAACGCCTTCTCACGCAACCGCTCTGACAATTTGTCGAAACTGAAAGCAGTCTCGGTAAAGATCTGCGAGTCGGGCTTGAAGGTGATCTTCGTGCCGCGTCTGCGCGTCTTGCCGGTGGGTTGCAGTGGCGCTACCGGGATTCCGCGCGTGTATTCCTGCTCGTAGGTTCTTCCGTCGCGCCAGATTTCGAGGTGCAGAGTCTCGGAAAGAAAATTGACGCACGATACACCTACGCCGTGCAGACCGCCGGAAACTTTATAAGCGTTTGAATCAAACTTGCCGCCGGCGTGAAGCTTGGTCATCACGACCTCAGCCGCCGACTTCTTTTCTTTCTTTATATCGTCAACCGGAATGCCACGTCCGTTATCAATAACTGTGATCGAATTGTCTAAATGAATCGCTACCTCAACCGTATCGCAATACCCTGCGAGCGCTTCGTCAATCGAATTGTCGACCACTTCATAAACAAGATGGTGAAGGCCAATCTCGCCCGTCGAACCGATATACATCGCCGGCCGCTTACGAACGGCCTCCCGGCCTTCAAGAATAGTGATCGAGGACCCGTCGTACGACTGGCCCTTCTTAGTGTCTTTTGGATCTCTTGGTTCCGTTGGTCCTGCTGTTGACAATCTACTCTCCTAACTACCCAGCTCTATTAGCCGCATTTAAGCAAAGATGGATTTGGCCGAAACGTCAGTTGTAGTCTGACTGCTTCGGACCTGGCCGTCTTCGATTTCATAGACATTCGCCCTTGAAAAGAACCCTTCAACATGACTCCGCTTTGAGGTTGTGATGAAGGTTTGGGTGCGATTTTCAAGGTATTCCAGAAGGTGTCTGATCCTCCCCTCATCCAGTTCGGCATCTACATCGTCGATAACGAAAACCGGATGATGATTTGCACTCGAATTATACAACGAAATCGCGGCTAAGTCTAATAGTAACAATGCGCTACGCTGTTGTCCGGAGCTTCCGTAAACGCGAATTTCGCGGCCGTCCAGTTGAATCTCCCAATCGTCCCGGTGCGGACCGATAAGCGCGTGTCCCGCAGCGACTTCCGCGGCCACTCGAAGCGCGATTCTGGAGCGCAGCAGCGACTCGTAATCCGTCAGATCGCCTTTACCTTCTAGTGATGAAACATAGCGGGTATGAATGTCGCGACGATCGAAGAGTTGTCGTTCGAGCACGGCATTTAGGCCAGCCACATACTGTTCGCGCTCACGATGGATTTGTGTTGCGAGTTGGACCAGTTGATCGTTCCACGGCGCGAGCAGGTCTTCAGTCTTTTCCAAGCTGAACTCGCCTTCATTCGCGAGTTGCAGGACGCGGTTTTTCTGTTTGATGACTTTGCTGTAGTCGGCAATCGTTTTCAGATATGCGGGTCTGATTGAAGAGATGCCGCGGTCCAGAAATCTTCGCCGCGCTTCAGGCACGCCGCGCACGACTTCCAAGTCGGCCGCGGTGAAGGAGAAGACTTGAAGTTGAGTGAGATAACGAGTGAGAGTTTCTCGTTTGCCGTTAACGAAGATCGTCTTTGAGTTGTCCTGAAGCGTGACTTGTAAATCTCTCTCCAACTCCGCGCCCGTTGTGACTTTGCCGCGAATTACTGCGAGGTGTTCACCAAACCTGATTGCTTCCTGGAGTCGTTGCGTGCGAAAAGATTTTGTACGGGCCAGGATGTTGATCGCTTCCAGCCAGTTGGTCTTACCCTGACCGTTATTTCCGTAGATGATATTGAGACGTGGTCCCCACTCGATCTTGCCACTAAGGTTCCTGAAATTTGTCGCTTCAATTGCAGCGAGCCGCATTCGGGGATATTAGCACCATTGACACGCAAAAGCCCCGAGTATAGGCTACGCGCGTTTATCGCTCTATCAGGTCTTCGTCGCTTCGTCCTCAACCTTTCTTCAGGAGCGAGCATTGAATGAAAACATCAGACACAATTAAGCAATTCTTTGCCTGGGCGGTTGCGCTTGTTCTTATCTGTTTGGGCGGTTGCGCGCGAGTTAACAGTTCGAAGGAAGTGGTCACTCAAAAGAACCTGGCCACTCAATTGGTGGAGAAATCGGAGATTCACGTCGTATTTGCGCAGTCATACGTCTACGGCTTTCGCGATGCTGCCTTGAATCAAGGACAACCAGAAAAAGAAGTCGATTGCATAGTGAAACAGATCACTCCCGAACTAATGTTGCCGCTGCTCGCGAATGTATTCGATAAGAAGTGTTCCGATGACGAACTTCGGCAGGCAATTAAGTTTTATGAGAGTGAAACAGGCAAGACTTATGTTCGCATTGAGAAGATCAAAGCCAAGTTAATCCTCGGCATTGCAACCGAAGAGCCGCCGGCGTATTCGCAGAGTGACGAAGACCGCATCGTAGCTTTTGAACAAACATTGGTAGGGAAACTCGTGACTTCGCAAGACAACAGTATTCGCGAAGAAGTTAAAGAAACAATAAAACCAAAACTCCTCGCCATCTTTGGCCAATGCAAGAAGGCTCAAGCAAAACAAGCGAAATAAGGCCGTGGCGCATTTCTCAAATGCGCATGGGCATCACCACGAACTTGTAGTCGAGATCGCCGTTCTCTGCGGGATGCAATTGTGCTTGTGAGTTGCCGTCTTTGAACTCGAACGCGATCTTTGCATCGCCGATTACGTTGAGAAATTCCTGCAGGTACTGGGCGTTGAAGCCGATGTCGGTTACGTCGCCGGCGTAGTCAGTTTGCAGGGTCTCGTTTGCTTCACCTTCTTCGGCGTTTTGAGAACTTATGACGAGTTGATTTGGCTCGAGGTGAAAGCGGATGGCGTGCGATCTCTCGTCAGCCATCAGAGCCACGCGGCGAATCGCATGATTCAACAGGCTGCTGTTGAACTCCACGGATTTATCGTTGTTCTTCGGCATAACCATTTCGTAATTCGGAAACTGGCCATAGAGCATGCGGGAAATCAAAAGCCGTGGTCCAACTTCAAAGTAAATATGATTCTCATCCATTCCGAGACTGATCTCTTCGTCCGAACCGGCTGTTAGTTTTGTGAGCTCAGCCAGAGTCTTACGCGGAATCAGCGTGTCGATCTTTTCGTTCGATCCGTTGCGTGCAATTTTCTTTTCAACGTAAGCGAGCCGATGACCATCAGTGGTGACCATCTTCGCGCCTGACTCATCAAGCACAAACTTCGCGCCGGAAAGTGTGTAACGCGATTCTTCCTGCGTGATCGCGAAGATCGTGCGATCGATGAAGGTCTTGATAACGTTAGCCGCGAGCTTAGTCGGCGCCGATTTGAACGATGGCACTTCCGGAAACGCTTCACGAGACACACCAACCATCTTGAAGCGCGCGCGATCGCATTTAACTGTCACCCATTCGTTATCTTCTTTTTTGAAACTCACGGGCGCGTCAGGAAGCAGTCGAGCAATTTCAAACAGCTTACGTGCCTGCACGCACATCGAACCCGGTGTAGTGATCTCTTCGGCGTCCATGTCACAGCGAATCGTCACGTCGAGATCTGTTCCCGTGATGCGAATCGTGCTCTCACCGACAGATTCGATGAGAATGTTTGAGAGCACGGGAATCGTGTTCTTCTTCTCTACGACGCCTTGAACGAATCCGAGTTCCTTTTGCAGGTTCTGTTTGCTTACAACGAATTGCATTGCTATCGACTCCTTCGCTTATCCACCGCGCGATTCTGTAACTACCGATCTAAAAACTAAGTATAAATCTCTAGTAGCAGTAGTAGGTGCCTGTGGATTTGTGGAAAACCGGCTAAACCTTTTACGACTGCCTGCTTAGCACCGATCAAGCGCTGTGGAAACCTTTTTAAGTTTCGGCTCGAGTTTCGGAAAAAATCTGCGGTGACGAAACATTACCACATTTCCACAAAACGTTCGCGGTGGGAGCCTGTGAAAATGTGGAAAGTTATTTCTGCAACGACTCCGAGAGCTCGGTAATTAGGCGTTGCAACGTCGAATCCGTCGCCACCAGCGACTCGATCTTTTCCACAGAGTGCATGACGGTGGTGTGATGTTTTCCACCGAACGCCCGGCCGATCTCCGGGTAACTATGTTTTGTTAAATGCTTGCACAGATACATCGCCACTTGCCGCGGATGCGAAATGTTTCGTGCGTTGTTCTTCGACACTAGCTCTTCTATCGTCAACTTGTACGTCGACGACACTAACTTTTGAATCTGCTGAATGGTGATTACGCCAGGTTCTTCTTCCTTCGCGAAATTTCGAATCGCATCCTGGGCCAGGATCTTGGAAATCGGTTCACCACGCAACGAAGAGATCGCTATCAAACGCACCAGCGATCCTTCCAGCTCGCGAACGTTGCTCTTCACTCGCCCGGCGATGAAGATTGCGACGTCGTCAGGAATCGTGACGCCGATCGCATCGCCTTTGCGTTTGAGAATCGCGATCTTTGTTTCCAGATCCGGCGGCTCGATATCGGCGATTAAGCCCCACTCGAAACGAGAGTGAAGACGTTCTTCGAGCGTCGGTATTTCGCGTGGCGGACAATCAGAACTGATCACGATCTGTTTTTGCTGATCGTAGAGCGCGTTGAACGTATGGAAGAATTCTTCCTGCGTGCGCTCCTTGCCGGCCATGAATTGCACGTCGTCGATCAATAGCACGTCGACCGATCGATACTTTTCTCGAAAACTCTGCGTTTTGTCGTAACGAATCGCGTTGATCAGATCGTTCATGAACCGTTCCGACGAGATGTAGCAGAGTTTGAGATGTTGATTACGAGATTTGATGGCGTGGCCGCACGCGTGCATCAGGTGCGTCTTGCCCAGACCCACGCCTCCGTAAAGATAAAGCGGGTTGTAAGTTCGACCAGGCGCTTCAGCAACCGCGAGCGAGGCAGCGTGCGCAAACTGGTTACACGAACCAACAACGAAACTGTCGTAAGTGTATTTGGCGCTCAGCGAGGGTTCGCTGAGCGGAGGATTCGAGATGTTGCGCGACTGACCAACATCGATCGACGGTTCGTTCGTGACTTCAGCGCGGACGTTGGGTTGTTCTACGGAAAGCGCGACGGGCTCCGGAGTCCACTCCGGTATTTTCCCGATTACCCAACCGAAAGAATATCCCGCGAG
>DATNJO010000855.1:0-3434 GCA_035603895.1 Pyrinomonadaceae bacterium | reverse complement strand
CAAAGAGCAGGGCGTTATCAAACACACCCCAGTAAAGCGGTTTCTCGCCGAAACGATCGCGCGCGATCAACAAACGCCGCCGTTTGCTGTCCCACAACGCAAACGCAAACATGCCGTTGAGCTCGCGCACCATCTCGTCGCCGTACTCCTCGTATAGATGCGGCAACACTTCTGTATCCGAAGCGCTGCGAAACGAATGACCGCGCTTTTCCAGTGATGAACGAAGTTCGCGATAGTTGTAGATCTCGCCGTTGAGAACAACGGCGACCGATCGGTCTTCGTTGAAAACGGGCTGCTCGCCAGTGACGAGATCGATAATCGCAAGGCGGCGCATGCCGAGCGCTACACCGGTCGTCACAAACAACCCTTCGGAATCCGGGCCGCGATGGACCATGCGTTCGCACATCGCGTGCAGCAGATCCTTCGCGCCATCAGGAGGCGGCGCGTGCGAATCGAGGCTGGCCCAACCGGTAATTCCGCACATACTTAGTCTTTAAATCCCATCCGTTCCCGCACGGCGTAGATCGCCTTCGCCTGTGATTCGTGATACGTGCGCACGAGCATCTCGGCTAATAAGCCCATCAACAAAAACTGTACGCCTACGGCAAACATCACGATGCACAAAACCGGCAAGGGCGTCTGCACGAAATCCGCCTTGTGAATCACTTTGAGGAAGACTGCGTAAAGCCCACCAAGCAACGAGATCGCAAACGCCAGCATGCCAAACGAACCGAACACGTAGATCGGTTTCGTTTGATACGAAGCCATGAACTTGATCGTCATCAGATCGAAAACGACCTTCAGCGTGCGCGACAAACCATATTTCGACTTGCCCATCGTGCGCGCGTGATGTTCGACCGGAATCTCCGTCACACGCGCGCCGGCCCACGACGCGTAAATCGGAATGAAGCGATGCATCTCGCCGTAAAGCCGTACGTCCTCCAACGACTCGCGGCGATAAGCTTTCAACGAGCAACCGTAATCGTGCAGCGGCACGCCGCCGATCCACGAGATCAGACGGTTGGCCATCATCGACGGAATCTTGCGCGTGACCATCTTGTCTTTACGATTCTTACGCCACCCGGAAACGACATCGTACCCTTCGTCAAGCTTGTTGAGTAACCGTTCGATGTCGGCCGGATCGTTTTGCAGATCGGCGTCCATCGGAATCAAAACCTTGCCGCGTGCAGCGTCGATGCCCGCGGCCATCGCGGCTGTTTGTCCGTAGTTCCTTCGCAATGCGACCACGCGCACGCGCGAATCCATCGCCGCGATCTCGCGCAAGATGTTCAAGCTGCCGTCGTTCGAGCCGTCGTCGACGTAAACGATCTCAGCGGAACGTCCGAGCGACTTCAGAGCCGCGTCGAGTTTTGCGTGCAATGGACGAAGGTTGGGTTCCTCGTTGTAAACGGGAAGAAAAACCGAGACATCGGGCGTCTCGTCCGCACGTGTTGGCGCGTGTTGTTTCAGGGTTTCGGTTTCGTCGAGGACTTTCATTCCGCAGGCATTTTAGACCAGTTCCCCCGGAACCACTCAACAAATCGATGCAAACCCGCTTCGATTTGGATTTGCGGGTTGTAGCCGAGCTGTGCGCGCGCTTTGGTGATGTCGGCGAATGTTTGTGGCACGTCGCCGGGCTGCGGGGATTGGCGATCGATTGTGGCGTGTGTGTCGAGTTCCTTTTCGAGAAGTGAAATCAGTTCTCGCAGTTCGACGGTGCGCGACTCGCCGAGATTGAACACTTCGAAGTTGCTCTTGTCGTAATGAATGGCTGCGACGACGCCGTCGATGATGTCGTCGACGTAAGTGTAATCGCGGCGCGTGGTGCCGTCGCCGAAAACGGGAATCGGTTTGTTTTGACTGATCAGTTTTGCAAACTTGTGGATCGCGAGATCGGGACGCTGCCGTGGTCCATACACAGTGAAAAAGCGCAGGCAGATACAACGGAGATTGTAGAGATGCGAATACGTGTGGCAGAGAAGTTCGCCTGCTGCTTTCGTCGCTGCGTATGGCGAGATGGGTTGGCGAATCGGATCGTCTTCGCTGAATGGCACTTTGGCGTTGATGCCGTAGACGGATGACGAAGAACCGAAGACGAATTGTTTGATGTCGTGTTGGCGCGCGAGTTCGAGAAGATTGACCGTGCCGTTGATGTTGGTTTCGGTGTAGAGCTGTGGTTCGCTTAGCGAGGGACGCACGCCCGCGCGCGCAGCCAGGTGAACGATGCAGTCGAAGTTTTGCGTCTGGAAAAGTTGGTTCAGTGCGGCACGATCGCGAATGTCAATTTCCGCGAGTTTGTAGCGCGAGTCTTTGAGGTGTTCGCTGATGTTTTCATGTTTGATTTGTGGTTCGTAGAAGTTGTTGAAGTCGTCGACAACGGTGATCTGATCGATATCGAGACCGAGTAGTCTATCGACCAGATGTGAGCCGATGAACCCTGCACCACCGGTTACCAGAAAATTCTTCATCGCGCCCTCTTTGTAGCATAGATCCACAAATGCCAGCCCCATCGCGAAGCGAGTTTCGCTTCAATGGACCGAGGGAGAAGTGGACCGAGGATGGGCAGCCAACGTTTGTTGAGGAAGTAAGGACGGAGTTCGACGGTTGCGAAGTCGTTGAAAAGCTCACGTGCTTCCGCGCGTGAATAAACTCGCGCGAGTGGATTACCGGCGCCGTCGGTGTTGCGACTCAGGAACTCGTTCGAACTCAGATACTCGCGATCCGATCGCAGTTGTCGTGCGTGTTCGCGCAACGACTCTTCACTCTCGCCGGTGAGCGCGCACACGAGCTTTACGCCTGCGTTCCAACGCAGCAGGTGTACGCCGGCGCGTCGAAGCACGGAGATATTGACGCGGTAGTTGTAGGAATCGCGATGATAAAGCATGACGACAGCGCGGCCGCCGGGACGCAATATGCGATGAACTTCGCGCGCGGCTGCTTGTGTGTCGGGCGTGTGATGCAGCACACCGTGCGAATAGACCACATCAAAGGAATCGTTCGGAAAATCAAGCCGTTCCGCATCCGCCACACGGAATGTGCCCGGTAGATTGCTAACCTCAAAACGGCGGCGCGCAAGATCCACGGCGGCTTCTGTTAGATCGATCCCGGTGTAGCGCGCTCCGGCCTTCGCGAACTGCGCACCGTCAGTTCCCAGTCCACAGCCAATCTCCAGCACATCGAGATCTTTTGTTTCCGCGAAGCCCGCGGCGGCGGGAATGTGCCACTCTTTCGTATAGCGATGCTGTTCTACGAGTTCGTAAAACCTGCGCGACCCTGGTTGCGCGTCGGCAAACTTGGTCCCGCAGGGATGCTCCTGCCAGAACGCTCGGACTTGTTCTTTGAGTTGGGAATTCGCCTCAGACATCGTGAAAGCGTCTGAAGCATAACAGTCGAGGAAGTGTCGAGACAAAGATCGCTTTTTACCTCGCTGTCTT
>DATNJO010000854.1:0-5022 GCA_035603895.1 Pyrinomonadaceae bacterium | reverse complement strand
AAGCAGGGAAAGCTCGTCGCTACGGCGTGCTGCGTGAAGAGCTGCGCGAACTGCTGCGTCATGTTTACGTCGCCGAAGATCGCAAACTCGCAACTGTTCTCGAAGAGACACATACCAGGCTCAGCGAAGTAACCGAACTTGAACTCCGCATCGGCGAAGATCTCAGCCAACGCGAAGAAGCAGCACGCACTGCAACTCAACAGGCACGCGCGTTTGAGGACGAACTGTCCGCCGTGAGAGCCGCGGCTGCTGAAGCCGTGCTGCAACGCGATCGACAGGCACGCGAGTGTGTTTACCAACAGGACCAGTTGGCGGAGATCGAGAAACGCAAAGGCGAGGTCACGGCGGAGATTGAAGCGCTGACGGCGCGGCTCGTACTGATCGAAGCCGAATGTCATCGCCTGCAACACGAGGACAAACGTTTACGCGAAGAGTCGGATCAGAGCGCTTTGCAGTTGCGGACGGCGGAAGAGACCTACGCTGAAAGACTCGCGGCCGCTACCGCAGCCGAGGCTGAGATCGAAAACGCTCGCGGCGAACTGCTTT
Source organism: Pyrinomonadaceae bacterium (assembly GCA_035603895.1). Classification (GTDB taxonomy): domain Bacteria; phylum Acidobacteriota; class Blastocatellia; order Pyrinomonadales; family Pyrinomonadaceae; genus PSRF01. The sequence goes on along the minus strand of DATNJO010000854.1, from coordinate 4,476 downwards.
CGCAAACGGCGATTGCCGAACGGTTGCGCGAGATCGCCCGCCAACTCGGAACCACGCTCGAACGTCTTTCGCAACAGGCTGACGGTCTTGCCCGAGAAGGCGATCGCGCAGCCAGCCAACACGCCGAAAGAAAACTCGAAGCCGAGAGATTTGCTCACGAGCTTGCCGATGCGCGAGCACGCGTCGTGCGGTTGCAGACCGAACGCGAGTCGGCTGTCGACGCGGTTGTGCGCGGTCATGAAGCGGTCAGTGATACTGAAGCGGAACTCACGCGCGTGCGCGACGAGTATTCCCGCGCCAGTCACCGGCTCGAAAGTCTTAAGGAATTAGACCAACGACGCGCGTACTACTCGCCCGCAGTGCAACTCGTCTTCGCACCCAGCGAGACACCGCGCGATTTTCACTTCATCGGCACGCTCGCCGATGCTTTGAATGTCGACGCGAAGTGGGAACGCGCAGTTGAAGGTGTGCTTGGTTCGTCGTTGCAGTCGATCGTCGTGCCGACTCCGGACGACGCGGTTCGCGGTGCTCAGTGGCTGCGTGAAAACAACGGCGGACGCGCGAGTTTTCTCGTCGCCGGTTTGCACGGCGGCAGCGACGAAGCCGACACGGACACGATCACGACGCTCGCTTGCCGGCTCGAAGAACGGCCGGCATTGTCGCCCGGACAGGCCGAAAGTTTCCGCGAGGATCTGCGAATCTCGGATCTCCTGGGCGCGCCGCAGCAACTCGTCACCGTGCTTCAGCGCACGCTGCCGCAGAAGATGAACGCACGTCTCGCGGCGAATCTCGAAGACGCGATGGTCAAGTCGATCGCTACCGGCGAGATGTACGTCACGCTCAACGGCGATTGGATCGCGAGCGGTCAGTTCGTCAACGCGGGCGACGCACGTGCTCTCGAAGAAGGCGCTGGCCTATTGGCTTTCAAACGCGAACTGCGCGAACTGGAAACACGCGCTGAAACGTTGTCGAAAGAAGTCGAGAATGCCAGTCAACTCGCAAGAGATGCACGCGCGCGTTTGGTCGAACTCGAAGATGCGGTTGTTCTTTTGAACGAGGCCATCGGACGCGAAGAACGCGATGCGATGCAGCGTGAGTTGACCGTCAGCGGGTTGGACCAGGAGGTCGAACGCGTCGAACGTCACATGCGCGTTGTGGGCCAGGATTCAGCGCGGGTCGATGCCGAACGGATCGAGGTCGAACATCGCCGCGCACAGGCTTTGTTGGAAGCTGAAGCCGCCGAGGCGGCAAGGGAAGCAGCAGCCGATCAGGTGATCAAAGCGTCAGCGTCGTTGACGGAATTAAGAAGAGCCGCCGAGATTGAGAGTGAATCGTTGGCGGAACAACGTGCCGCCGCAGCCGCCGCTGCCGAACGTCGGCGCGCGACCACCGCGGAACTGCGCCGCATTGAAGGCGAACTGGCTGACTTCGCCGCGCGGGTCGATCGCTACCGCATGGACCTTGCCGAGATGGACGGCCGCAGCGCTGAGTTGAAACTCTCAATCGCGGATCTCGAATTCAAAGCAAGCACGGTGGAGAGCGATCGCGCTCGCGAAGAAGAGCAGATTGCGACGCTTTCACAGCAATTGCACGAAGCGCGCCGGCAAGCGGACGAGTTCTCGCGTGAACTGTCAGAACTCAATCGCCGTGCGGCTGAAGTGCGCGACACTCGTGCCGGTTTGGAAGTGCAACGCGCGGAAGCGCAGGCGCGGCAGACGTTCGTTCACGAAAACTGTCACTCGGAGTTGGGCCAATCGCTGGAAGACCTCGCGGGTGAAATCACGCTGCCCGAAGATTTTGATTTCGACACGAGTCATGCGCGCGTCGAAGAAATGCGTACGCGTCTTGACGGTTTTGGCGCGGTGAACATGATGGCGCTCGAAGAGCTCGCGGAAGCCGAGGAGCGTTTATTGTTCTTGACGGTGCAGCGCCAGGACATCGTCGAAGGTATTGCGGCAACCGAAGAAGCGTTGCGCGAAATCAAGCGCCGCTCGCGCGAGCGTTTCCGTCACGCATTCGAGCAGATCAACAAGAATTTCAGCGCGTTGTTCCTGGAATTGTTTGGCGGCGGACGCGGCGAAATGAGTTTGATCGACGCCGACGACGTGCTCGAATCCGGCATCGACGTCATCGCTCAACCGCCCGGAAAGCGTTTGCAAAACGTGCTGCTGCTGTCCGGCGGTGAGAAGGCGATGGCCGCGCTGGCGCTCGTCCTGGGCATCTTCCATTACCGGCCGGCGCCGTTTTGTTTGCTGGACGAGGTCGACGCGCCGCTTGACGAAGCGAACGTGGGACGCTTTACTGATAAGGTCGTCCAGATGTCCGCCGACACGCAGTTCATCGTGATCACGCATAACAAGCGGACCATGGAGATGGCACGTGCGCTCTATGGTGTCACTATGGAGGAGGCAGGTGTCTCGAAATTGGTGTCGGTAAAGTTTGAGTGAGTATTAAAAAATTTATGAGGCAAGTGCTCCCCGCCGCGCTGATTGTTTTGAGCGCGGCGATTTCCATTTGCGGCCAGGAACAACCGCAGACCAAACACAACACGCGCCCGAACCAGACGGCAACCCCCACTGCGCCCATCGCTAACAACAACAGTTCCGATCCGGTCAAGTACACCTACGAGTTCACGCAACCAAAGTTTTACGTCAAACACATCGTGCTCGAACACGATGCGAACGGACGCGGCATAGTCACTTTCGAACGTCTGAATGAAGACGTGTCTGTGTCTGAGCCGATCGCACTCTCGCCGGCCGCGCTCGGGCGTATCAACGCGGCGTGGCAAGGGCTACAGTTTCTTGATTCGACTTCGAATTACCAAGCGGACAAACAGTTTCCGCATCTCGGCACGATGCGTATCGGCATGGAACGCGGCGATCGCAAGCGTGTAGCAGAGTTTAATTGGACCAACAACACAAATGCCGAGACGCTCGTGAACGAGTATCGCAAGGTCGCGGATCAGGCGATTCTGATTTTCGACATCTCGATCGCTCGTCAGAATCAGCCGCTGAACGCACCGAAACTGATGGAAGCGATGGAGTCGCTCCTCAACCGCAACGCGCTCTCCGATGCGCAGCAACTACTCCCACTACTCAAAGAACTCAGCACCGATGAACGCGTGCCGTTGATCGCCCGCAATCACGCGCTCCGGCTCATTAAAAAGATCCAGAAGTGACGAGGCGCGACCAATTCATCGTCGATTGGTGGACCGAAAACGGGAACGAGCCGGCGGGCGCCGCGGAACTCGATCAACTTCAACAAGCAATGCTCGAAAGCCTCGGCGCGCAGGGCCGCGAGAGTCCCGCTTCGATTGCGCGCACGCTCGCGGACAATGGCGTTCGTCTGAAACATCCGGAGATTCTCGAAGCAGACGTGCGTTGGCGCGAGCGAGAGCAGGTTTCGTTGTTCACGTCCGAGGAGCTGAACTTCACTAGCATCGAGGCGGCCGTCACGTACGTTGAGAAACTTGCCGACCAGCCTCAAGGACCCGAATTACGCAGCTTTGTCCTGCAACTCAAAACCGAACTCGAGTCGGTTGCCAAGAGTATGAAAATTCCTCTGCCGGACCGTCTCATTGCTCTCGAAGTCGCTCACTGGCTGACCATTTGGCTGCAAAACCCGCCCATTTTTTCCGATTGGCTGGTGCTGCGGCGCGAATCCGCGGAGTTTCGGGAACGCTTCCATAGGTAAGCCACAAAGAGGCACAAAAAGCACAAGAGGCACAAGAAAGGTAGACAGGTGGTAGGCTACTTTTCTCTTCCTTGTGCTTCTTGTGCCTCTTGTGGCTTAAGATTCTGGAACTTTAGGCCGTTTGGCCACGAATACCCAATGACCAGTGGGCGCAGTGAACAAACAGCTTAGCGAATGACTCAGATAAACGACTGTAGCGACAACGAGTTACTCCGCCAGATGCTGGCTGGAGATGAAGACGCGCTCGCCCAGCTTTACCGGCGCCGTCAGGCTTCAGTCTACCGGTTTGCGCTACAAATGAGCGGGTCAAAGTCGATTGCTGAGGACGTTACGCAGGAGGTTTTTCTGTTTCTGATGCGGCAGGGACATGTGTTTGACGCCGCGCGTGGAGCGCTGAGCGCGTTCCTGCTCGGGGTCGCACGCAATCACGTGTTGCGACGGCTTCGTGTCGAACATCTGCTTTCGCCGTTGGCGGATGACAACGACGACGAGGTCGCCGGGTTTCAGGTCACTACCGATTTGTGCCCGCTTGAAGATCTGACGCGCGCGGAGACGATCGAAAACGTGCGCAAGGCAGTGTTGAGTTTGCCGCCGAAGTATCGTGAAGTGGTGGTCCTGTGCGAGTTGCAGGATGTGAGTTACGTTGAGACGGCCGAGATTCTCGGCTGTGCGATTGGGACGGTGCGGTCGCGTTTGCACCGGGCGCGTGCGTTGTTGCTGACAAAGCTGCGTCCGGCTGAAGGCGTCGAAGACGCAAATTCGGCGAGTGTGAAGTCAGCGAGG
>DATNJO010000853.1:0-9630 GCA_035603895.1 Pyrinomonadaceae bacterium | reverse complement strand
ATGATGGTTCCTTTGGAGCAATCTGGTTACACCGACTACTTACCCCACTCAAAGTGTTGCTTCAATTTGGCCCCCTCGAAATATGCGAGTATGCCTTGTCGTTGAAGTCTTCCTACAACGATTCCAGGGCCAACATTAATTTGGGCAGCAAACTCCTCTATAGCTTCCTGCGAAAAATCCTGACGTTTAATGAAGGGCAAAAGCTGCACTGGAGGAATTAGGGTATCTTCGGCGAATAGAGTTGCTTCGTTCTCCTCCTTACGCATCTCCGGATCGATTACTTTGTCTGCTAAGTCCTTATCTGCATTATCAACAATGAAACATCTCTTCTTCTTGTGCAAAAGCAGGTGGCCCACCTCGTGGAAAAAAGTCAACCAAATCTGATCATCTGTTTTGTACCGAAGCGTCAACGCTATTAAAGCTCGCTTATCAGTCAGCCACCGAGCACATCCGCTAATCCCGGTATGCGGCAACTCTTGAACCCACACCACAGCGACTCCAGCATCCGCACAGAGCTTTTCAAGAATGGGAGTGAATACCTCTCCTCTTTTTCTCGTCAAACCTCTAAACTGTTCTAGATACGATCGTAGGCGATCCTCACTGAAGTCATTGAAGTCTAGTTCTAAAGCATTGGCATCGAGTTCCGCCTGTCTGGCCCAAGCTGATATTGCCTCATCGCTGGTTCGGAAACGCAGGGTTTGGCGATAGGCTACGTTAGTGGCCTGCCAAACAACCTCCCAACTCTTAGGAGAAGACACCCCAAAAAAGCTTAGTAACTGTTCACTCAACGGCCTGTTAGTTGTCGCAAGCCATCCACGCTTCTTCATCTCCTTGATTGGAAACTTCGCTGCCCAGGCTTCCCACTCTTCGCGATTAGCGGCTTCTTTCTGTCTAGCTTCAGCTTCATCGAATTGGCGTTGAAGGTTTAGCCAAAAGTGCGCTGGTCGTTGGAACAATCGTTCAAGTGCCAACGAGGTCTGCGGTGTTACTGGTGCTTTACCGTTACAGATCTCACTTACCGTCTTTGGTGTGATACCGGTGCGCCTAGCTACCTCTCTCTGACTCCATCCATTGCTTTCAAGGTACTCCACCAGAAACTCACCCGGATGTGGAACGCTGTCGGGCTCGTAACTCAAATATTTCTGCTTATCCATGTGTGTCCTCGATGCCTGTGATGATTACTGATTTGATTGATTGCCAGCGTTGTTTTTGATCCAAAAGTTCTAACGTCAACTGCGTCGAATTGCCTCTCTCTTTCTCAAGCGGTTTGAACAGAAGCCGGTACGGATGAACTAAATCCATCGAAAAGTAGCCATCCAAGTCGGCCTTTAATTCATGACATCGCTCTGGGGGCGAATACGGCGGCCAAAAATCACCAAGCGACTCCGCTGCGGTCAAAGCATTTATTCGCAACTGAATCTTTTTAGCCATCTCATGACCAAAAAGCTTTTGGCGCTCCCTATCTTTCTCTAAAGATCGCTTCAGCTTCTTATCCGCAATGGCTACTTGCATGGTACCATTAGGTAATGCACAATAATCTCTTCCTGTTACCCAGAAGGTAACACACCATGCTCCTCGAACACAAGTTTAATAATGACAATGGGATGAAACTCGAGGTTTTTATCCGGCCCTTAGTGAACCGATTATGCTGACGTCGAATACAGCTGTGGCTCCGTTATGAACTGGTTTTATTGCGGAAGCGATATAGAAAAAAGCGGCCAAAAAATCTTCCGTACTGCTGACCCATCATCTGTGTCGGCCGCCGAGAATTTGATCTGATCGGCTTAGGCACCCCCCTGAGATACCGCCAGCCAAGTGCTATGCACTTGTCTGGCGAAAAATTTTTGCGCGTGGTAAAGCTAATCAATAAGAGCGATTGTGACAGGAACTGACAGGGGACTCTCTATCAGACTATTTCGATGAATGTGGGCAAGGTAATGGAGGACCGTGTGACTTGAAACAATTCTTTTGCCGCCGCTGGAAACAATTACTTGGCGCAAGTTCAAATCAAACCTAAAGATTTCGCATCTCCACTTTGTCGGCAATTCGTGTTTTGGAACCATTAAGCCAAAGTGCAAATTGGAAGCTAAACCTTGCGAAAGTGCAGAGCGGGAGAGTAACCGCCAGTCCCCAACGCATAATGTGTCCTGAGACTCTCCGTGATGATCTCGCAACGACGTCGTTGTTTCTCATTCAAGGTGATTGTCCCCATGCTGTTAGCATGCGGACATTTTCACTGAGCAGTTAAGCGGACATTTTAATTGAGCAGTAACAATGCGCAAAACAAGTATTGACATTCACGATTGATAGATATATACGCCTTCATCGTCTCACATCCTTCCATGGCGGATCGCTCACGCCGGAAAGCATGTAGACCTGCTCCGGAAGTTCTGAACAGTCGGAATAACCTCAACCTCAGGAGGAACAACATGGCCACTAAGTCCCCTAGAACAAAAGGAAAAGGATTCCTGGGACGCCAGGGTTCGCGGTAGTCCCAATCGACTCCGTCCGCATGGTTAATATCCGCACCGAACAGGAGGTTATCGAGGCCCAGAAGGCCGTCGATGAGGATATGTTAAGCGCACTGGAGGAGATGGTTAACGCCGCCCGCGCAGGGAAACTCGAGGGCAGAGCCGCGCTGGCAGTCGCCGCCATCAGGTGGTGAGCGTTTTATTCGTCAGTTCGGCCTCTCGTCAACCGTCGGCTAGTGAAGGTGCTTCTAGTTGATGGTCCTCGTTGGCGAGGCCGCACTCACGAGCTTCAACTGATGTTCTTAAAGGCCTCGACGAGGTCTGGTGTTTTTGTGTGCGTCGACTCACACCAATCATAAATGGTCACCGAATCCGCCAGCGTAGAGGGCATTTCCCTCAGAGTGAAGTCGTTGCACCTGCCGCCCAGGTCAAATAAGACACAGCGCGTCTGGTACATCGGTGAAGGGCAACTCCGAACGACGGATACCGATCCTCGCAAACTGAAATTAGACGTCATACCACAAAACCACAAAAGTTTTTCGTCGCTGAAAGCTGTCTTAAAGCAACTCAAGCCGCTAGCTCAACCGCACCAGCTTCCTGACTTAGCAAAAATTGAAAACTACCTGCATGAAGCATGTCCCGGCGAGGGTGGTGACGGCACTAACACGCATGGTCAACTGCTGGCGGACTCCGTGGCGTATGCAATCATGCGTCGCATCAGTCGCGAGAGTTTTTATACCGGCCGCCTTATCGAGCTAGCGGCAAAAACGATCAACGCTATTCTCTGCAGCTTACCTGATTGTCGAGAAGTTCATGTCAATCACCTAGACCAACTAGACAGGCCCAGCATCAAAGTTTTGGCAAGAGCCATGCTTCTCCTGAAACGCACAGACGGCTTTGCCTGGGTTTGGCACACCTCGTGTCACCCGCTTCAAACTGACTGGGCTGAGACGGGAAGCATTTACATTCAGTCGCGGCTGCGACTACTCAGACAGATCGTCGGGATTCTTTCGCCGACTGTCGTCATTCAGCCTAAAACTGCGCCTTCGACCTCTATCGTGCCTGAAGCTCTCATGGCGACGACGTTCGACATTGCAGCCGCGCTCGTAGTGCAGAACTACGACGCTTGTTTTCTCTGGTGTGATGACTTGGCTAGTTACTCGGATCGGGAGGTCGCTGAGCGGCACCGTCTGAGGGCGCTGGCGGCCGTAAATATCGAACATCATGACGCAGCTCTGGATTCGCTTAGTCTGGCCGAGCAAATGTCCGGCTCCGCTGTGAGACAGGCACATCTCTGTTATTTGAAGGGCTTGGTCGAAACAAAGCGTCGTTATGACTTAGCCAGCAGCACCTGGCATTACACGCGCGGGCTTGACCTTCTGGACAGTTGTCACGCCGTGGTAGGCGAAGATGTCGGACTTGAACGTGCATGGCTAATGAACGGGCTTGCCTTGAACGAAGCTGTCACGTGGCGTCGTAACCCGAGCGAGAACGATCATTACAAAAGAGCTTTCGCTTTGGAGCGCGACGCCTTTGCTTTGGTTCGCGACGGCGAAAGTCCGGCCCGAACTTATCTCCGCTTTAATCTACTAGCCAACTCGGCGTTCCTGCTCGAGATGTCGCGAAATTATGAGTTGGCCATTCAAACGTTGCTCCGGGCCTTCGACTTCGATCTCGATGAATCCGCCGAAAGAAAACAGGTTTGGCGCAACACGCTGGGATACCGCGTAGGAGTGCTGCACTTTTCTGCGGGAGCGATCGACAACGCACTGCGGCTGCTCAGAGATTCCGCGAAAGCCGACATGAGTGACGAAAGTTGGCCTACGCGGGAAAAGGTTTTGCGAGCGTTAGGTACAGTCCTCTTCCACAATGGACAGTACACGCAGGCGGCAGAAGTTTTTGCTTCAGGACTAGAAATGTGTCGCTCTAGTAGAGCAGCTCAGGGAGCGAGGGAGCATGCTCGCAATCTGATCCTTTCGCTTTTGCGAGATGATCAGAAACAGCGCGCCGGTGATGTTTATGAAGAACTTCTGAGTGAAGAAGGCCTGGAGGTCTTTCCGCGCGAGGTGATCGAGCAAAACCACTCGTTTGAGGATCTTCGGCCGTCACCCTTGTCGCCGAAGCTTCCGGCCTATTTCCCGGAACTGGATTTGGAAGGCATACCGTCAATCGATCTGAATTTATTCCTCGGTAACCGGCAAGATATAAGGAAAGGTCCAGTATCGCCTTGGAAGTGAATAGCAAGCGACGAGTTCTTGTACTCGGGGCCGGGCAGATCGGCACCTTCAGCGCACGGTCCATCGCTCGCGCCGGGGCCTTCGTAGTCGCCGCCGATCTCGCGCCGGCGGCAGGCTACTTTGCCCGCTACGGCCCTGACGGAGATGTAAATCTGCTCGCGGCGGACATCCTGAGTCCCACTTCGATCCGCAAATTGATTAAGAATTACCAAGTGGACACTCTCGTGCTTACGGTCGGATTAAGCGGAAAGCAATCGGCCGCCGATCCTGTAAAAGCTCATCGTTTGAACGTTGAAAGCGCAAAGGTCGTCGCCGGCGTCGTGGGCCGAACCGGAATTGCGCGAGTAGTTTTTGTTAGTACGTTTGCTGTGTACGGAAATCCGAATGTAAAGCGAATTACAGAAGCGGTAGCACCAAGGCCGCAGTCTGAATACGGGCGTACAAAGTTAGCTGCCGAGGAAGCGTTGACGCGTCTGCGCGATAAAGGCATCGACGTGAGAATTCTTCGGCCATGCGGGATCTATGGACCGCTTCGATTAGGAAGGGGCAGCCAATCAGCCCAACTCATAGAGTCGTTGTTGGTCGGTGCAGTGAATCAGGTGGCGCTTAGGGTCCAAGCCTCGGCTACAACTTCAGATGAATACGTCTACGTGAAAGATCTGGGACAGGCAATAGCATCCGCTGCGCTTGCCACCGTGGAATCGCCCCACTTCATTTTCAATGTCGGTGCGGGGCGGAGAACGACAGCGCGGCAATTATGCAGAGCAGTCAGGCAGGTTGTTCCCGGTACGCGTTTGCGCATTGAGAAAGTGGAATCGGAGACATCGCCGTTACCTTCTCTTGACGTTTCGCTTATCAGAAAGACGTTCGGCTTCGCGCCGGAATTCAATTTGGTTACTGGCCTGACCGATTACTTGCGCGAAGCCAGTCTCAAGGCATGAAAACCGACAGCAAACAGCCAGTGATGCGCGCAGTCAGTTCCGTGGAGCAAATCAATGCCACTACTGTCGTAGGCGTTTGTACAAGTCTCAAGCCCGCGCCCGGCGTTGAAGGAAATTCAGCCACTCGTTCCTTCCTTAAGTATTCACTCGATGCGGTCAGCGCGATCTATCCCAATACCTACCTGCTCGATTTACGTGACTATAAGCTGCCGTTCTTCGATGGACGGATGCCTCACGAATATCAATCAACCGATCTCGAAATTGTTCGTTCATGTGTAAACCAGGCAGGAGCACTACTGTTGTCAGTCGCTGCCTATTGGAGTGGTGTCTCGGGTGTCTTTAAGAACTTCGTGGACCTCCTTTGTGGGCCGGCATACGATCTCGACGGAGATTTACAAACTGTATTTACGAATAAACCCGTAGGTTTGGTAATCGTCGGCGCCGATCTCGCCAGCGCGGAAACCGGAGTGTTGCATGCGCGCCAAATCATGTCGAGCACGGGAGCCGTCGTCGTCGCCGAACCGCTTGCGATTGCAAATCCGCGCGCTGGTAATCTGGATCCCCAAGTCCTTTCGAGTGAGCTCGTCGTTTTAGGGGCGCAACTCGCACAATACGCCATCCGACGCCAAAAGTAGTGACCATCGATCAATCACCTTCGAACTCCGCAACCCAATTGACTTACGAACACATAGTCGATCGGATTATCGACCTGTTGCGATGCGCGGGTGCGGTACAGGGAAACTCCTCTCCCACTCCGTGGAACGCTTTCCTGCGACTTTCCAGCCTGATTCACGATGCCTATGAGATCCCGTCAACAACGTTCACGCCCATGATGAGGCGATTGCTGTTTGCGCTCGGATTCGCCGCGCAGCCACAAACAGTTGTCGGGATCGGCACTTATGTCGGCTATACATTTTCATGGTTGTTACGAGATCGCCGTGATTCGGAGTCAAATCCCTTCCCCGAGATGGCCGTCGGCATGGACGTCGACGAGAGTGCTAACCAGCTCGCGAGACGCAATTGCAGTGTGCTTAACCACGGCACGCGACTGAGTTTTTTGGATGGCGATGGAATAACTCTGTTAACAAGACTCGAAACGCCGATTGATTTGCTTTACATCGATGTGGACGATCCCGTCGTCGGCAAGGGCGGGTACCGGCAGGTCATCGAGACCGCTTCGTCGCTGCTCAGCCCCGGCGCGCTGGTGCTTGCGCATGACGCATGCGTTCCCAAGTTCGCCGCGGATTTCGCCGCTTACAACGGCTACGTAAAACGATGTGAGATATTCCGCGACACGTGGATCTTTCCCGTGGACGACTGCGGCTTATCGGTCACCGCAGTGTCGAACGAGAAAGCGAACACGAGGCATGATCGACAAGGATAAAGAACTCATTGTTTTATCGGTGGGTGATCCGTCGTACGGTCCGCCCGCTGAAAGTAAAAACGCTGCCGCTTACATGCTGGTGCGAGGCCGCAGTGGATACTTACCTCCCGGCGGTCTGCCGGAACTGCGTGAGGCGCTGGCTCAAAAACTATCCGACCAAAATGGGATAACGGCTACGGCGAACGAAATCAACGTCACTGTTGGAGCCAGCTTAGGGCTTTACTTCACGATGGCGGTGATCTGTGAACCCAACGACGAAGTCCTGATTCCCGACCCTTGCTTTCCGCTTTATCGATCGATGTTGCAAACGCAGCGCTTAACTCCATTCCATTATTCCTTACACGAGAACAACAGCTACGTACCCGATTGGGGCTCGCTGGAATCCGTAGCCAAAACAGCGCGGGCTTTAATCTGGAATTTCCCTTCCAACCCGCTCGGGGCTGTCGCTCGTCAGGAATGGCTGAAGCGGTTATACGACTTGCTCGAGCGACACCCTCAGATATATCTGATCAGCGACGAAGTTTATGAAGACCTGATCTTTCACGGAACGCATTACAGCCCGGCCGCGACTGCCGGCGATTTAAGTGAAAGAATCATTTCGATCTTCAGTTTCTCAAAGAGCTACGGCATGACAGGTTGGCGCGTGGGGTATATCCATGCGGTGGAACCCTTGGCGACTGAGATTTCCAAGTCGCATTTCGGTGCGGCAATGTCTGTCCCGAGTCTCGCGCAATTTGCGGCAGTTGCAGCCCTGCAAGCACCGGCGTCGTATCATCAGGAGATCCGGAATTTTCTTACGAGAAACCGCAAGCTGGCGCTTGATGGTCTAAGAAAGTGGAAACTGCGATGCCTTGAACCCGAAGCGGGATTCTTTGTCTGGGTAAACATTTCTGACTGTGGTTTGGACGCCTTAACTTTCGCGGCTGGCTGCGAAGAAGATTGTGGTGTACTGGTTAGCCCAGGTACGAACTTCAGTCCGGGTGCAACGGACTACATTCGTATCTGCTTTGCCGTCGAGGCGGAAACACTGGCTAAAGGAATCGACTTACTTGGCCGATGGGCCAACGGATCGTTGCGCTACACGAAAGTAAAATGAAACAGATTGTTGTCAGCGTCCGCAAAGTTGTCCTTGTAAGCATGTGCACCGGCTTTAGTGAGTTTGTCGACGAATTCCTGCTCAGACGCTTTGTTGATTCTAAACTCCAGGTGGGAGAGACCGTGATTGGCGCCGCCAAGTCTTTCGGTGCCCTGCGGATGATGACTGCGCGCAAAGATTCCCAGTGTTTGATCTCCGGCCTTGTAAAAGGCGGCGTCGCTGTAGCGCGCAGTCAATTCGAGTCCCAGCACTTGACCGTAGAAACGGCATTGTCCTTCGAAGTCATCGGCGATAAGTATGACGGCGTTAATACCGCAAACTTTTCCTGCCTCACAACCATTGCCTGACATGACTGACCCCTTTCAAATTCTGTTAATTAACGGCAGTACACGCGAGCCTTCATATACGCGCACACTTACAACGAAGGTACAAGAGGCGCTGATAGAGCGTGGAGCGCAAACGATCCTTTGGGACTTACGCAATTCGCCGTTACCAATTGCGAACCCAGAGTTTCATAGCGACCCAGAGCAACACACAAACCCGAAAGTGCGGCGATTTGTGGTCCACGCTTCTAACGCAGACGCGTTCGTTCTCGCATCTCCGATTTATCACAATTCATACTCCGGGACGCTCAAAAATGCGCTGGATCATCTCGCGATAGCGCAATTCTACTACAAGCCCGTAGCGCTGCTTAGCCATGGTGGCGACGCAGTACGCAGGCAGTCGATCACCTGCGGATTGTTGTACGCGGCGTACGCGGAACAGCCATCCCAACTCAGATTTGCACCGGATTGGCGGATTATAGCGACAATGGTCCGGACGGTTATCAGTTGGTGTCGCCTGTGATCTCCGAGCGGATCGACAGATTAGTTACCGAGTTGCTGGTGTTTGCGCGCGTACTCCGCCTGGTTCGGCAGACCATCGCGTAGCGCTGTAGTGAATCGCTGGTTTACAAACGGGATGGGCCCATCTTGCCCATCGCCTCGTCGAGTAAGTCCTGATAATTGATTACGACAACGAACCTACACGTCGTTTGTTCCTCTACCTCGGTCCCCAGTTTGATCATTTGTGCGCTGCCTCGACAAGCGCTTGCTCGATTTACGAGGATACCGTTCTGATCCATTAAGACTCTCGCATCTTGGTCTTACCCTACTGCTCATTTACTTATTGTTGCAGCAATTAGACATTCACGAGCGTTCCTCCGTCACAACGTACGACTTTTCACCGTTAGCTGAACCTCACCAGTTGGACCACGTCCGCTCACATCCGTCCAATTTGAACTCAGGTCGTCCTCGAACAAAAGTGGTTTCGGCAAAAAGAGCCTCAAATCGGACGGTCATCTGATAACAGAAGATTCTGTTCTCCCAACTACAGCGCCTGGCGGCGCTCCCGAACAGAATCGCTGTTATCAAACGCCCGCTACTTTTTTGATTCTCCCCCTTGCGCCCGCTTCGCTCGCGCGCTCGGCGCACCTCGCACCGCTCTCTTCGCTACGCCCCCG
>DATNJO010000852.1:0-3652 GCA_035603895.1 Pyrinomonadaceae bacterium | reverse complement strand
CGAGTTCGAGGTTCAGACGCGGACTCAAGCGGTAACTATCCTGAACAAAGAATCCGAGCGCGCCCTGCGCAATGCTGCTCGACTGATTACCGAGCGTAACGGAAAAAGAGTTTGCCGTGCCCGAAACAAACGCCGCCACGGTGGGAAAGTTAAACGAACCGGTTCCTTGCCGGAAGTTGTTATTCAGAAACTGCCGGTACTCGCCGCCCAGCTTCAATGAATGCCGGCCAACGAGCCAGTTCAACGTGTCCGCTGCGACGAAAGTAGTATCGCCACGTCCCGAAGGTTGATTGGCTGGTCCACCCAGGTTGAGACTGCCGCCCGCGATACTGATTTGCGGAAGTCCTAGCGGTTGGTTGATGCCGTTTTTGATACCGAAATCAGCCGGGTTGAGTTGGGCCAACGGCGTGCTGCTTCCTGAAAAGCGATTGAAACCAAAGCGCAGCTCGTTGACCATCGTCTGGCTAAACGTGTGCGTTTCGTTGAACGTGAATATCTGGCGCAACGTTCGCGCGACGTGTCCGAAACCCGGGATCGTGTTGCCAAACCGGTTCGGCTCACTCAACTCAGAATCCTGAATCGCGTAGTAACCGTGTACGCGATCTTTTTCGCTCAGGTTGTAACTGATGTCCGCGGTCCACTGATCGACGTTGACGGGCGCGCTCGCGGAACTGACGAAACGTGACGTGCCGGACGAGTCGATAAAATTGGCTCGCGGAATGAGCGCAAGCAGTTTCGTGACTACCGGATCGGTTACCAGCGCGCGCTGTGAATCGTTGAGGACGACGCTATTGAGATCCAGTCCCTGGCGCTGGCGAAGACCCTCGTACGAAACGAAGAAAAAGAGTTTATCGCGCACGATTGGACCACCGATGTTTCCGCCAAACTGGTTACGTTTGAACGGCGCGGGTTCGTTGGAAGTCAATTCAAAGAAATTGCGCGCGTCGAGTGCGTCGTTGCGGAAGAATTCAAACAACTCGCCGTGGAAGTCGTTCGCGCCTGAACGCGTCGCGATGTTTACGACCGCGCCGGAACTTTCACCGTATTCCGCGCTGGACGTCGAGTTTTCAGCCTTGAACTCCTGAATGGTATTGATCGACGGCTGGAAACTAATCGAGCTGAACGTGAGGTTGTTAAGAGTTATACCGTTGATCTGGTAGTTGACTGTTTCTTCACGATTACCGGCAGTGTTGATAGCCAGCGAACCGAGGCCACGCATCGGCGCGGCGGAGAAAGCACCTTGCGGCGGCGTTACAGAAGCGGGCACGAGTAAGGCGAGATCGAGGAAGTACCGGCCATTGAGCGGAATGTTCTGGACCGTGCGCCGATCGATCACGTGGCCCATGGCAATTGAGCGATCGACAGCATCGTTGGCGGAAATGATCGAGACCTGCTCTGAAATGTCACCAGCTTCGAGTTGAAAGTCTTGCGTGACACGGCGGCCGACTTCGATCGTCAGTTTCTCTATGACCTGTTTCTTGAATCCGGCGGCAGTGGCGGCGACCACATAGTCGCCAACCGGCAACGCCGCCAGTGTGTATCTGCCTCTGGTATCGGAGGTGGTTGTTCGCTCGACAGCGATTGCAGGATTGCTTGCAGTAATCCTCACACCGGGCACAACAGCGCCGTGTGGATCCACTACGAGTCCTTCGATTGAGGCAGTCGATTGAGCTGAAGTCGCAGTAGCGGCTCCGGCGAGCAGAGTTATAGTGAGTGCGAAGGTAAAGCCAGGGGATAGGAGCAAACACCAGCGCATAGGGGAGAAGCTTTCGCGAGGGCCGTTATAAAACGCCAGTTAGTTTGCAAACGCTGTTGCAACGAATATTGGAAAAGGGTTACGCCGGTTGTGACCGAGATCACAGCCGAGCAATTTCAATCAGGGGCTAATGCAAACGAAGTCGGGGGAGGTCCGAGAAATATGAAAATCCAGTGGTCGCATTATAGAGACAAACTAGCAGTACTCGTATCCGTAATTCTACGGGGTAGGTTTTTTCTGCCAGTCCATCATTCGTCTTCTTTGAACCAGGCCAAACCGGGCCAAAACCTTTCCGCTCGCGTAGTCAGGACTGAAACTCACCACGTCATGCGAACCGCCAAACCGTTTGTCGCCACCAGCTAGAGCTTGCAGCTTTCCGCCTTCCAGCACACGGTAACCGTCAAAGTGGGTCCACATTTCTTTTTCGCCCCACCCGCGCTGCCGGCCCAAATGGGTGTAGATGTCGGCAGGTATGAGCGTCAGGCGAAACTGTTCTGGATCCAGTTTGAGTTCAGCGACAATTTCGTGGCCATGCTCCAGCAGTGCATCTTCGATCACAGTGCGCGAAAGTCCCCAACGGGTGTTGAGCTTGAGCATGTCCAAAAGTTTCGAAGGTTCATCGATTCTTAACTCGGGTTCCGGAAAATCCTCGAGCAGTAAATCCTCTGCAACCAGGCAGACGCGGTAGGTGAGTCGGGCCAGGTTCTCCCTTGACCACTTCTTGACTTCATCCTTGCGGAAGGACGGCTGCCAACCGTGTGGCAAGAGGTAAGCAAACTGCCGGCGCGATTCTGTTCGGACTGGTGTTAGACCGAGTTCACTCGCGGCGGCGAGTGTTTGTTCGGTGAAGTTGTAAAGCAGATCCTCGCCGCGAGCAGTGTTCGCGCTCGCTCCTCCTTAATGCTTCTTCTCTGTGTCTCTGTGCCTCTGTGGTTGTTTTTTCTTAAGCAGTGATTAACCACAAAGGCACAGAGACACAGAGAAGAAAGCATTAAACTGTCAGAGCGACGAGTTCGTTTTGTGCTTCGTCTTTCAACGCGCCGATTGTGTTCTTTCGCTTGAGCACAACCGCCGTGAGATCGTCGTTCTGTTCCGTACCTTTAGAAAAATCCTTGACCGCGCTGTAAAGACGCGCAATGACTTCTTCCGCGGAGCAGTCTCGCGCCTGGCGAATCGTGTCCTTCAGTCTTTCCAATCCAAACTCTTCCGTGTCCGGGTTTTGCCATTCGTAAAATCCATCGGTAACCAGCACGATCATGTCGCCTGCGCTCAAGCACCTGACGCTCGAGTCGTCATAACTCATGCCGTCGATCATTCCGAGTGGAATCCCCTGAGCGTCGAAGTTTTCCAACCTGTTCGTGGCGCGCCGGTAACAAAGAATTGGTCCATGACCGGCCGAGAACACTTTCACTTCACCGTTGTTTGGATTTAGAAAGACGACTGCGAAGGTAACAAAGCGATCGTCCGCGAGGTCGTGCGCCAGCAAACTGTTGAGCCGTCCGAGAACCTGGTCGTGTCCGTCATTCAAGAACGTGGCGCGTGCATAGGCACGGCAAAGCGTGCTCACCAACGCGGGGCCGATCCCGTGGCCCGTGGCGTCGCCCACGCTGATCGCGAGCTGACCGTCAGGTAAGAGTTGCCAATCGAAGTAGTCGCCGCCGGTTTGGTTAGCGGGCCGGTTCCAGCCGGCAATCTCGAAGTGGGCCAATTGCGGCGGGCTCGCAGGCAGCAGGTCCGATTGGATTGAGCGGGCGATGTCGATGTCGTGGTTAATACGGTCCAACTCGTGTTGCAACCTGGCTTCCCGCAGTGCAGCTTTGACGTATCCACGAACCTGACGCGCGACCAGCGCCGCAATGATGCCGGCCGCGAAAATGAGTGCGGCGTAAACGAAGT
>DATNJO010000851.1:0-2430 GCA_035603895.1 Pyrinomonadaceae bacterium | reverse complement strand
AACCTGACGCTGAAACGCGGTGGCGCGTATGTCGAGCGGCAGATCGAGATGTGGTTCGTTGTTGGTTAAGTGAGACAAAATCTTCTGCACTGTTTCTCGGAGGCTTTTATCGGCTCGTTGAATCGTTGCTTCAGGAAATTCGGATCGCAAATCGGTTTCTAATCCCTGATCGGTATCGGCCATGCGCACCGCGCACACGCCACGTTCAGTCACCGCCACCAGCAATCGACCAAACGGCGACGCCACGATCGTGTAGTTGATCTTCACACCCCGCCCGCCACGACCGTACGTCGCCGGTGTCATCCCCAACTCTTCCCCTGCCTGTTCGTAAACACGGCTGCTGGAATTAAAACCCGAATCATAAAGAGCGTTTGTCACTGATTCTCCTTCGCGCACTAGCTGTTTGAAATTGCCAAACCTGCGCGCTGCCACGTACTGCCGCGGGCTGATGCCCATCACGCGCTTGAATGTCCGTTGCAAATGAAACGTGCTGACACCAACTTGCGTCGCGAGGTCGGCGAGTTTCACCGCTTCAGTGTCGCTCGACGCATCGAGCAACTGGCAGACATGCTGCACCAGCGCGAGTTGTGGATCCGCGACGTCACCGCTTTGCGGTTTGCAACGCAGACACGCACGAAACCCCGCTTCTTCCGCGGCCTCAGCCTTTTCGAAAAACGAAACGTGTTCGCGACGCGGCCGCCGTGACGGACACGACGGGCGGCAGTAAACTTTCGTCGAACTCACCGCGAACACAAACTGCCCATCGAACCGGGCGTCTCTTGCTATTACAGCTTGCCAAAGTTGGTCGTTCATTTCGTTAGGGATCATAAAACACACACGAAGACGAATCTATCCGGTTCTTGCGCTCAAACTTTTCGTGCTTTTTGTGGCTCTTTGCCGCTCATTTTGTCTCATTGAAATGGTATGGTTAAATGCACGCGCACGTGGATTCGGAACTCCTGTCACAACTAAACGAGCAACAACGAGAAGCAGTACTCGCGACTGAAGGTCCGCTCCTTATTCTCGCCGGCGCAGGCTCAGGCAAAACTCGCGTAATCGCGCATCGCATCGCTTATCTCATCGCCGACCAGAACGTTCCCTATTGGAACATTCTCGCGGTCACGTTCACCAACAAAGCTGCGGAAGAGATGCGCCTGCGCGTGCAGCGGCTGCTCCGCGATCGTGAACGTTCGACTTTGCCGATGGTCTCGACGTTTCACAGTTTGTGTGTTCGTATCCTGCGTCAGGACATCGAAAAACTTAACGACAAGTACACCCGCACTTTCACGATCTACGATCAGGACGACTCGCTGCGTCTGATCAAACAGGCCATCAAGGAACTCGGTTACGACGAAAAGTATCTCGGCACGCGCGCAACTCAGTCAGCGATCAGTTCGGCAAAGAATCGCGGCGAAGACACTGAGGCGTTCGCTGCGCGCGCCGAGTATGTAGACGAGCGCCGCGCGGCGATGGCTCGCGTGTACAAGATGTATGAAGATCGTCTGCACGCGAACAACGCGCTCGATTTCGATGATCTGCTGATCAAAACCGTGCGGCTGCTCAAAGATGTGCCGGAAGTCAGAGAGAAATACAACAACAAGTTTCGCTACATACTCGTCGATGAGTACCAGGACACAAACTCACTGCAATTCGCGCTGATAAGTCTGCTCACCGAGAAGCAGCAGAACATTGCCGTTGTCGGCGACGAAGATCAGTCGATCTACAAATGGCGCGGCGCAGACATCAGCAACATCCTCAACTTCGAAAAGCACTTCGCAAATACAAAAACGATCCGCCTCGAACAGAACTACCGCTCAACACAGACGATTCTCGACGTTGCGGGCGCGGTCGTAAAAAACAACCTCCAGCGCAAAGGCAAGAACCTGTGGACGTCGAATCCGCGCGGCGGCCGCGTCGGTTACTACCAGGCACTCGACGCCGAAGCCGAAGCGCGCTGGGTTGCGGGAAAGATTCTCGAACATCGCCGCGATGAATTCGATCTGCGCGCCGCGGTGCTTTATCGCACCAACTCGCAGTCGCGCGTGTTTGAAGAAGCGATGCGCCGCGCTGGTCTGCAATACAACATCATCGGTGGCTTCTCGTTTTACGAGCGGTTGGAAGTGCGCGACATCATCGCTTACTTGAAGCTGGCGCTGAATCCCAACGACACGATCGCGTTGCAACGTGTAATCAACAGTCCGCCGCGTGGCATTGGCAAACAAACTCTCGACGAGATCGAACGGCGTGCGAAAGACGCTGAACTTACAACGTGGGAAATCATCGCTGAGATCATCAAGAAGCCCGAGAACCTCGGCACGCGCGCCATTTCAGCGTTGAGGAATTTTCGACAGATCGTGATGCGCCTGGGCCAGATGGCCGGCACGATCGACCTCGAAGCCGAGAACGCCTCTAAACCTGGGAGCGCGGGCG
>DATNJO010000850.1:0-2769 GCA_035603895.1 Pyrinomonadaceae bacterium | reverse complement strand
CCAACAACAGCGGCGCCGATGGGGATGACTCGTTTCGCGCCAAAACGGTCCATCGAAGTGCCAGCGACCAGACTGAATGGCGAATAGCCGTAGTAGAACAGCCCGACAATCGAGGCGACGCCGACTGCGCTGATACCAAATGCCTCGGATAACTCTGGCATCATCACAGCCGGCGCCGATCGCATCGCGTACTGGTAGAAGTAGAAGACGGCCGTCAGTATCCAGACTGTGACGGCGACCCTCACGCCAGCGCGCGATGAAGACTCATTGACCTGTGCAACCGCTTGCGCCATTTTCGTCAGCAGCCACAAAAAGGCACGAAGGATGTAATCATTGCTTCACCTGATACTTGCTCTTATCTAAATTGGTGAGCTTGATCGGATCGAGTAACTCTTTGATCTGCGGTTCAGTGAGAATCTTCTTCTCACGAATGATCTCGAGTATTCCCTTCCCGGATTTGTAGGCTTCGCCGGCGAGTTCCGTGGCCTTTTCGTAACCCAGCACCGGATTGAGCGCAGTCACGATGCCAACAGTGGTTTCCATGTAACGCGAGAGCACGCGTTCGTTTGTCGTGATGCCGTCAATGCACTTCGTTCGCAAAAGGATCGAGACGTTGTTGAGCAGCGCCTGCGACTCCATCACCGCGAGACCTGCGAGTGGTTCGTAGGCGTTCAGTTGCAACTGCCCGCTGTGCGCGGCGAGGTTTACGCTGTAGTCGTTCCCCATCACGCGAAAGGCGACGATGTTTGTGACTTCCGGAACGACAGGATTGACTTTGCCCGGCATGATCGACGAACCCGGTTGCAATGCAGGCAAGTTGATCTCGGCGAGACCCGCACGCGGACCGGAAGCCAGCAAAATGAGATCACTGGAAATCTTGGACAGCTTGATTGCCAAGCTCTTCAACGCCGAGGAATAAACAACGAAGCCCTGTTGGTCCCACGTTGCGGCCAGCATGTCAGTAGCTGGAACGATGGGTTTTCCGGTCAGCTTTGCCAGATGAAAGGCGCACTTTTCGGCGTAACCTTTGGGCGCGTTGATTCCGGTGCCGATGGCAGTCGCGCCCATGTTGACGGTGTACAGATACTTCTCCGAGTCGCGCAGCAGTTTGATCTCGTCTTCTAAACTGGCCGCGAAGGCGTGGAACTCCTGACCGACAGTCATCGGCACCGCGTCCTGCATTTCAGTGCGGCCCATCTTGACGATCTCGAGGAACGCGTCGCCTTTCATGCGGAACGAGGCGACGAGTTTTTGCAGTTCGCTGATCAGACGATCGTTACGCAGGATAAAAGCGACCTTGAGCGCAGTCGGGTACGAATCGTTGGTCGACTGCGACATGTTGAGATCGTCGTGAGGTTCGAGAAACTGGTATTCGCCTTTCTTGTGCCCGGTCAACTCGAGGCCGATGTTGGCGAGCACTTCGTTGGCGTTCATGTTTGTCGAGGTGCCAGCGCCGCCCTGGTACCAATCGACTAAAAACTGATCGTGATAGCGCCCATCGCGCAGCGCGGCGGTTGCTTTTTCGATCGCGGCCAACCGGTCAGGCTTCATCGCGCCGACGTCGGTGTTGGCGCGCGCGGCGGCGAGTTTCACGATGGCCCACGCCTCGACAAAACCCGGATAGTGATTGATCAGCACGCCGGAGAGTTTGAAATTCTCGAGCGCGCGGGCGGTTTGTACGCCGTAGTAAGCGTCAGCCGGGATCGTCTTTTCACCAAGAAGATCCTTCTCGGTTCTAACCTGCTGCTGCGCGTTGACGTTGACGACGGCCGCACAGGCTAACCAAACAAGCGTGATGATTTTTAGTCGGGTGTTCATGTTACTGCTCGATTACGGGAGTCCATGTCTTGTCGGGGTTAAACCGATCGATCGCGCCAGCCAGCTCGGCAGTCTTTGGACCAAAGTCTTTCTGATAGACCACGCCGTCGTGACTCACCATGAAGGTTTGCACGCCCGTGACTCTGTAGCTCGCGGGAAACGCGATAAGCGCAAAGCCGCCGATCATCACGTCTTTAACCACAAAGTCGAGTTCGCCGAGCGGCGCTGCGGGCCCCTGACCTTTCAAGACCTTGAAGAAATATCCGTGAAACGGTTCCGTGCGCGACGTGTAACCGCGCGCGATCGCCTGCGCGACTTTTTCACCGATTGGACCATCCCAACTGCCGTCGGGGTTTTGCCACGCGAGACCATCCTGTTTGCCCGGAGTGCTGATGATGCGTTGCGCATATTGATTCACGCCGGTGCCTTTTTTTACCAACGCGTACTCGTGCTGCGCTTCAACGTAGCCGCGGCAGATCTGAATGGCATTCAACTCGTTGCTACCAATGCGCCGGTAAAGAATTTCCAGCCGGCCCGCTTTGGTATCAAAGGACCAGCCAGTTGGACCCTTCACAATCGGCACGGGAAAAGGCCAATCGTCGTCGCCGATGTTCAGAAACGCGCGGCGTGAATTCTTCGGTTGCGCGACGTTCATTTTTGCCCGCGCCTGCTCGGCAAATTGTTTCGCAACTTCACGATCGCGCGCTGGTTCGCCGGTGTGAATGATGTCGTAGCTGTCTGGTCCAAGAATCTGGAGCAGCGCCGTCTCGTCATACTTCTCGGCTGCGTCGACGAGTGCGTTGGCTGCGTCTTCCGCAGTCGGAAACGCTTTGGCCTTCGTCGCGATCATCGTTTGCGCAGACGTGACGGATGCAAAAGCCAGTAACAACAACACCCAGAGATTTGTTTTTGCGATTGTCGAAAGCTTGCTTCGTTTCATGATTCGTTACC
>DATNJO010000849.1:0-5337 GCA_035603895.1 Pyrinomonadaceae bacterium | reverse complement strand
TTCCACGAGAGATACGTATTCAGCACGTTGCGCGTGAGTTTCAACGACAAGCCGATCGCGTCGCGATTGTTGTCGTGCGCGACGTATTTGCCCCAGTAGATCAACGGCGGCCAGTTTTGGTTCGGGTTCGCGAGGTGCCAGTTGTATACGTCGACCATACGATTGCGGCCGTCGACTTCAACGACCGGCGTGATCAGTGTGAGCACGTTATCGCGAATGAACTTTACGTACGGACTGTTATCGACCACGAGACGGTAAGCCAGTTCCATCAACGCCGTTGGCGAACCCGTTTCGGGCGAGTGGATCGTGCCGGTGATGTAGTAGACCGGGAACGAGTCGGCTACGAGTCGATCCGCTTCCGCTTCGTCCATGTTGATCGATCGCGGATCGGCGAGCTTCGTGAGCCGCGCACGATTTTCTTCGAGCTTGTTGATTAGTTGTTCCGACCCGACCGCGACGGCGATCATCTCGCGGCCTTCTTCCGTGGTGCCGATTGAGTAGACCTTCACACGCGGACTGGCGCGCTCCAGCATCCGCATGTACTTGTAAACGTCCTCGGCATACGGCAATTTTCCGGGTGCGCCCGAGACGTCGCCGAGGACAGCTTTCGGCGTTGGCACGTCCGGCGAAGCAGGCAAATAGTCGGTCAGGGGCGAGTTGAAGTAGGGCGCGGTTGTATACTCGCGAATCTTGTTGGTGTATTCCTGGTCGACGGGCTGATTGGGATCGCGGCCCGGCTTGACCTGGGCATTAGCGATGGTTCCGAAAGTTGTCAGGAAGATAACGGAAAGAAAAAGCGACCGAACGGGGCGCGAAAAGGTCATATAGTTTTTCCTCGTCAGGGCTTTTAACATAGATTGCACGGATTTTGAAATCCGTGAAATCTGTGTAATCTGTGGCCAATGTCAGACAGGATCAAGAAGAGTAAAGCTGCCGGTGGAGTGCCCGCGATCGTCGAGACGCTCAAAGTTGTCTCGTCTGAGATGGGGCTGGTTCGCGGCGTGCGCACGTTGCTAAAAGTCAATCAATCGGGCGGTGTTGACTGTCCCGGTTGTGCGTGGCCGGAGCCTGACCGTGAACGTTCGCATTTTGAGTTTTGTGAAAACGGCGCGAAGCACATCGCTGACGAAGCGACGACGAAGCGTGTCACGCCCGAATTCTTTCAGCGATGGAGTGTGGCCGATCTGGCGTTGCAATCGGATCAGTGGCTGGGAGCGCAAGGGCGAATCACGCATCCGATGTTGTTGCGGCGCGGTGCAACGCATTATGAAGTGGTTAGTTGGGACGACGCGTTTGAACTGCTTGCGGCTGAGTTGAACTCGTTGAATTATCCTGACCAGGCGATCTTCTACACGTCCGGGCGCGCGAGTAATGAAGCTGCTTTTCTTTATCAACTGTTTGTGCGGCAGTTTGGCACGAACAACCTGCCTGATTGCTCGAACATGTGTCACGAGTCGAGTGGCACGGCGCTCAACGAAACGATCGGTATCGGGAAGGGAACTGTGACGCTCGAAGACTTCGATCGGGCGGAAGCAATCTTCGTGATTGGCCAGAACCCCGGGACCAATCATCCGCGCATGTTGAGTGCGCTTCAGCGTGCGAAGCGAAACGGTTGCAAGTTAGTGCATATCAATCCGCTGCCGGAAGTGGGGATGATACGTTTCAAACATCCACAGCAAGTGCTTGGGTTGTTTGGAGCAGGCACTGAGTTGGCGGACTTGTTTCTGCAAGTGCGGATCAATGGTGACGTCGCGCTGCTCAAAGGCATCATGAAAGGCGTCCTCGCGCGTGGGGCTTTGGACCATGAGTTTATTGACACTCACACGGTTGGTTTTCGGGAGTTTGTGAGTGCGCTAGAGGAAGTTTCGTGGGAGGAGATCGTAGCGCAAGCGGGTGTAGCGCGAAATTTGATTGAAGAGGCCGCGGAGATCTTTGCTAAGTCAAACCGCACGATCTTC
Organism: Pyrinomonadaceae bacterium; assembly: GCA_035603895.1. Taxonomy (GTDB): domain Bacteria; phylum Acidobacteriota; class Blastocatellia; order Pyrinomonadales; family Pyrinomonadaceae; genus PSRF01. The sequence continues at coordinate 3,379 of DATNJO010000849.1, read as the reverse complement.
TGTTGGGCCATGGGATTGACGCAGCACCGTAACGCGGTCGCGAATATTCAGGAGATCGTCAACCTGATGCTGCTGCGCGGTCAGATCGGAAAGCCGGGTGCGGGTTTGTGTCCGGTGCGTGGGCACAGCAACGTGCAGGGCGATCGCACGGTCGGTATTTGGGAGCGGCCTACGGCCGGCTTTCTGGACAAATTAGGTGAGGAATTTGGTTTCGAGCCGCCACGTAATCATGGATTTGATACGGTGAAGGCGATTCATGCGATGCACGAGGGACAGGCGAAAGTCCTCTTCGCGCTTGGTGGAAATTTTCTCTCGGCGACGCCCGACACGGAGTTCACCTCAGCCGCACTGCGCTGTTGCCGCTTGACGGCTCACGTCTCCACGAAGTTGAATCGTTCGCACTTGATCACGGGAGATCGCGCCTTGATTCTTCCGTGTCTCGGACGAACTGAAGTTGACACACAGGCGAACGGGCAGCAGTTCGTGACGACGGAAAACTCGATGGGCGTGGTTCAGAAGTCACAAGGGTCGCTCGAGCCTGCTTCTTCCGAGTTGTTGAGCGAACCGCAGATCGTCGCGCGTTTGGCGAGAGCGACGCTCGAGCATCGGACGACTGTTGATTGGGAACAGCTTGCGGCAAACTACGATCTCGTCCGCGATGTTATCGAGCGTGTCGTGCCGGGATTTGAAAACTACAACGCGCGGGTGCGCGAGCCGGGCGGGTTTTATCTGCCAAACGGCCCGCGCGAGGGTGTGTTCAAGACGCCGTCGGGAAAAGCCGTGTTTACGGTTCATCCGCTGCCGGATCTCAAGCTCGAGCCCGGACAGTTTTTGATGATGACGATTCGCAGTCACGATCAGTTTAATACTTCGGTCTACACGGAAAACGATCGTTATCGCGGAATCAGTAATAACAGGCGCGTGGTTTTCCTGAATCAGGAAGACGTGGAGGCCGCGGGTTTGCAGCCGCAGGAGGCAGTCGATCTTGTCAGTCATTTCAATGGCGAGGAACGAGTTGCACCAAAGTTTACAGTCGTGCCGTACGACATTCCGCGAGGTTGCGCCGCGACGTATTTTCCGGAAGCAAATGTTTTAGTGCCGCTGGGCAGCGTGGCTGAAAAGAGCAACACGCCTGCTTCGAAATCGGTGGTGATCAGTATCAGGGGGAATTCTGCCAGGGAGGAATCGAACGATCCATGAGTTCTACTTTGACCAAGCGAAAACCTGCCGCAAAACGCTCTCCGACAAAACAAAAGACTACGAAACGCGCTGCTAAGAAACAGGCGGCGCGTCCAGCACAAAGCGCGAAGAGCAAGCTGTACGCGAGTCTCGTCGTGCAACTGCTGAGTCTGTTGAAAGGTGAGTTCGACTTCACTGCGAACGCTGCGAACTTTAGTGCGCTGCTGTTCAACTCGCTGCCAAACGTGAACTGGGCCGGATTCTATTTTCTGAAGGGCGAGGAGTTGGTGCTTGGTCCATTTCAGGGAAATCCTGCGTGTGTGCGTATTCCCATGGGCACAGGCGTTTGCGGTGTGGCAGCGCAGCAGTGCGAGACGATCATCGTGCCGAACGTTCACGAGTTTCCGGGACACATCGCCTGCGACGTGGCTTCAAATTCCGAGATCGTCGTGCCGTTGTTTGACGGTGAACGGTTGCTTGGCGTGCTCGATCTCGATAGTCCGCTGATCGGCAGGTTTGACGATCAGGATGCGGAAGGTTTGAACGAGCTGGTGACGGTTTTTGTCGGGCACGAAGAAGGATTGATCAATGATCACGGTTAGACGTTCCAACGAGCGCGGGCATTTCGATCACGGTTGGCTCAACACGTATCACACGTTCTCGTTCGATCAGTATTACGATCCGCGTTACATGGGCTTTCGCACGTTGCGCGTGATCAATGAAGACTTTGTCGCGGCCGGGCGCGGGTTTCCGAAGCACGGCCATCGCGACATGGAGATCATTACCTACATTCTCGAAGGCGCGTTGAAACACGAAGACAGTATGGGCAATGGTTCGGTTATTCGTCCTGGCGACGTGCAGCGAATGACTGCCGGCACCGGCGTCAGGCACAGCGAGCAGAACGCGTCTGACCAGGAGCGTGTGCACCTGTTGCAGATTTGGATTCTGCCGAACAAGGAAGGGCTCGAGCCGGGTTACGAACAGAAGGCATTCAGTGAAGACGAACGGCGCGGGCGATTGCGATTGATCGCTTCTGACGACGGTCGCGAAGGTTCCGTGCTCGTGCATCAGGACGTGAGTTTGTTTGCTTCGGTTCTGCCGGCCGGACAGGAAGTTTCACACACGATCGATCCGCGCCGATACGCGTGGATTCAAGTGGCGCGTGGTTCGGTTCAGGTCAACGGCGAAAAGGCGAACCAAGGCGATGGCTTGGTTGTAGTCGCAGAATCAGCGTTGACGATTCAAGCGCGCGAGCCAGCCGAAATATTGCTGTTTGATCTCGCCTGATATCGTCCTGGTTTAAGGCGCTTGGCTCTTGTCAACTCCGCGTTTCTTACGCAGCTTCATGGCCACGCCTGTTAGACCTGTGCCGAGTAGCAACAAGGTCGCTGGCTCCGGAATAGCGCCTTCAAATTCGCCGCTGCCTGGTGCAACGAATGCTCCAGCGCCGTGGATAGTTATCGAAAGCGTTGAGGTTGCCAAAGCGTTTATCGCCTGCATTCCGAATACTTCAATCGAAACGTTCGCGCTATTAGCAAAGTGCTGCTGGATGACCAGTGCCGGACCGCCAAGCAGACCGGTGAAAGTGATGTCCACCGTTGCTCCCTCCTCGAGGATGAGTACCGTGCCATTCAAAGCCAGTCGAGTAAGCACGGGACCAGGGACGGTCCAGATTGGATTTGAAACAATCGTTTGCACAAACGTGTTGGTTTGGCCGGAAAAGCCCGCAACGATCACCGGCGAATGATTGTTGCGAAAGCTATTTACACCTGAGATGGCTTGTCCACCTTGAACAGCGACGCCGCCTCCCGGCAATACACAAATCAGTGTGGGATTAGCATTGCCAACAATGTTGGAATTCCCGCACGGGCCGATCATTACTCCATCAGCAAAGGCTGCGGCAGGAAACAGCACTAGACACAGACTCGCCAATGCGAACTGTAGAATGCGAGCTCTCATTTTGTACCTCCCTTGTGAAAAAACAGGTGGCGGGAATCCGACTCGTTTGGGCGTAAGGAGTGAGACTCTCGTCGACGTGAATTGTGAGCCTTACGACTGAGGGAGTCGCAAGAGTAAACACAGTGACAAAGGTTGTGTGGCAATTTACAGACCGTTGAACGTCGAGTGCTGTATTACAAAAAATGCGCGGTAATTTGAAGTTTTCGAACTCAAAAGTCGTAGCGACTGTCCACAGCACAGA
>DATNJO010000848.1:0-2603 GCA_035603895.1 Pyrinomonadaceae bacterium | reverse complement strand
CGCGGTCGACATGGCCGAGCCGCAGCAGAAAGAGGAACGCCGCGCGACTATCGACGACCAACTCGCACGTGCCGCACGGATCGATCTGGCGTTCAAAGCAGTGCCGGGAAACACAGCTGACTTTTACGCGTTGCAAGTGCTCGGTGCAGCTTTGCAGGGCGGCCAGAGTTCGCGCCTTTATCAAAAGCTCGTGCGTGAGAAAGAAATGGTCACGGGCGTTGGCGGTTTCATGGACGAGAAGCGCGGCGTTGGAGCGTTCTACACGAACGCCACACTGCGCCCGAACGTGAAAACAGAAGACGTCGAAGCGGCTATCTACGAAGAGATCGAACGGCTGAAGAAAGAGCCGATCGCTGAGTGGGAACTTCAGAAAGCAAAGAACACCACTCGCCGCAACTTCATCAACGGTCTGCAAAGCTCGCTTAACCGCGCGGTGACGATGGGCCAGTACACCGTTTATTACAACGAACCCAACCTGATCAATATGCGATTGGACAAAGTCGCTGCCGTGACGAAAGAAGACGTGCAGCGCGTCGCCAACAAGTATCTGATCGACACCAATCGCACGGTGGTGATCACCATGCCGCAGGCAAAGGCCAAGACCGCGACCGGCGCGTCAGGGCAGTAAAAGGAGTTATGAACAATGAGAACCTATAAGTTTCGAAACAACATTGTCGCCGCACTGATGCTGGTCGCGCTCGTTTCGTCGTTGGCGTTTGGCCAGGGAGGACCGGCGCCGCAGCAACAGCAAACAACAAAAGGCGCGGTAGTCAAAGGCAAAGCGCCGGTGAGCAAGGAAGTTTTGAAAGTAAAACTTCCGCGCGCTGAGGAAGCGAAGTTAGCAAATGGTTTGCAGGTCGTGTTGCTCCACAGCACGAAAGTGCCGACCTTCAACATGCAGATGGTCGTGTTGAGCGGCGGTCTTTCGGACCCGGCGGACTATCGCGGTCTCGCGAGCTTCACCGCTTCATTGCTGCGTGAAGGAACGAAGAATCGTGATAGCAAGCAGATTGCCGAACAGATTGATGCGGTCGGCGCGACGCTTACCGCAAACTCCGGTTTCTCTGCGATGACGACGAACGTTAGCGCAGGTGGTCTCGTCGAAAACCTCGACCAGACGCTCGATCTCTTCGCCGACGTTGTCAGAAATCCGACATTCCCGCAGGCGGAAGTCGACAGATACAAGAATCGCACTTTGGCCCAACTCCAGTTTCTGCGATCGAATCCGCAGTTTTTGGCGCAAGAGCAATTTAGCCGCTCCATTTACGGAACGAGCCACCCGGCTTCGATTGTCGCCCCGCCTGCTGAATCGCTGAAGAAGCTGAGCACCAAAGACATGGCGGACTTTCACGCCAGGTACTACCGGCCCAACAATGCCATCCTCGCGATCGTCGGCGACGTCACGATGAAGGAGATCATGCCGAAGCTCGAGAAGGCATTCGGCAGTTGGGAAAAGGGCGACGTTCCGGCAACGACGATTCCCGCCGCGCCGGCGCAAGGTGAGTCGAAGATCTACTTGATCGATCGTCCCGGTTCGGTGCAGACCGTGCTGCAACTCGGCACGCTCGGCATCGAGCGAACCAGCCCGGATTACTTTGCGGTGTTGCTCGCGGATCGCGTTCTAGGCGGTGGTCCATCAGGACGTTTGTTCCTGAACCTGCGCGAGGACAAAGGCTACACCTATGGTGCGTACAGCAACTTCGGTGGTTCGAAGTTCAGAGGAACATGGATTTCGAGTTCGGAAGTCAGAACTGACGTCACTGAAGGCGCGATGAAGGAGTTCATGTACGAACTCAAGCGTTTGCGCGATGAGAAGGTTCCGGCTGAGGAACTCGAGAACGCGAAGCGCGCGATCGTCGGCAGCTTTGCTCTTTCACTCGAGCAGCCGCAAGCGCTTCTGCAGAACATCATCACGCAGAAGCTCTACAACCTGCCCGCTGATTACTGGGACACGTACCCGCAGAAAGTCAGTGCGATCAATGCGGACGACGTCCAGCGTGCGGCGCAGAAGTACATCGACCTGGGCCACTTGCAAGTGGTTGCGGTTGGTGATGCTTCAAAAGCGCGCGAAGTGTTGGCGAAGTACGGCAAGGTTGAAGAGTTCGATGCTGATGGAAAACCCGTGAGCGCTAATTAGCCACGGATACACACGAACGAACACGGATCAGAACGACTTTCAGTTCTGGTCCGTGTTTTTTCTGTGTTCGTCTGTGGTTACTGTTTTGAAGCGATGAAGTCGACGTTTCTTTGATCGTCGATGAGAGCGGCGAACGTTCGGTCTACAGGCGCGAAGCTGTAGCCGTCTTTCGACGGGATTACGCGATATGTTTTTTGTGACGGTGCGACGGTGAAGGAGTAATTTCCTTCGCTGTCGGTAGTAGCAGCAATCACGCTGCCTGACGGACTAATCAACACTACAGTTGCATTTGCGAGTGGCGCTTTGTCAGGACCGAGAATGCGCCCGGTGATCTTGATGTTCGTGCGCAGCCGCGACGCTGCGTTACGCAATGCTTCGTCCGTGACTTCCTTCGGCGGTTCAGTTGTTGTGGGTTGCGGAGCAGGTTCGGGCTCCGGTTTTGCGGGTTCTGGTTCGGTTTTTGGCG
>DATNJO010000847.1:0-4137 GCA_035603895.1 Pyrinomonadaceae bacterium | reverse complement strand
GGAAGAACGGGTTCATCGCACTCGCCGAGTTTGATAAAAACGTCAACGGTGGCAATGGCAATGGTTTGATCGATCCCAGAGACGCGATTTACTTATCGCTTCGCCTGTGGCAGGACAGCAACCACAATGGAGTCTCTGAGGCTAATGAACTGCACGACCTTTGGTCAGTTGGTTTAGCCACTATCGAACTGGATTACAAGTTGTCAAAGAAAACAGACGTGTACGGTAATCAGTTCCGCTACAGAGCCAAAATCAAAGATACTAAAGGTAGCCAACTCGGGCATTGGGCATGGGATGTGCTCTTAGTCATGCAGTAACTTCGGATGAGCGCGCTTCACTTGGGCGACCCGAGTTTGATCTTCAAGCCGGTGGTTAGCAGTAGATCGTTTTGCTTGAACCCGCCGGGAGGGTCGGAGAGGTAGCGATCGCTCAGAGTGACTTGCCACGCAAGGCGGCGGCTGATGTCCATTACCAACGCGGCGTCGAAGTTGACGCGATACTCGCCACCGTTCGAGAGATTTGGGAAGAAGAACAACTGCTCCTTAAAAGACACACGCGGCGTGAACTGGTGGTCCAACGTCTGGCCGAGTTGGGCTTCGAGTGAAGTGCGATCGTTATCGTCACCTTCAAAATACTCACGGCTCATGTCCAAACCGCCAAGCAGATCGAGCTTCGTGCGCTCGTTGCGGATCGCGTGATAACCAAGACCTCCACCGAGAACCCAACGTAAATTCAGATCCTGAAGGCCGTTGTGTTCCAGATCGGTGAAGCCGTAACCAAACCATTCGCGATTGATGTTGCGATCGTAACGCGCGCCGAAGCGAAAGGTGTTCGCGACTGTGCGAGACACGCCGTCACTCGTTTCCCGGTTGTAAACCGAAGCAGCGTAGAGACTGGTCTTGTCGCGCAGAGTCTCGCGTGAAATCGCCATGCCCAGCGCGAGATTTGTAGTGTGTGAGTTTCCGCGGGTGAGCGCCAGTCCGAGATCGGCGCCGCCGGTCCACTGTTGCAACAAACCGGGATTCAGCGTGCTTTCGTAAAGTTGCTGTTCGGCTTCGGAGCGAATGATCGTGATCGCGGATCGGTCGACGACGACCGGTCCCGCGTTCGATTTGATTTCCGCCTGACCGTCTTTGGCGTTAACCAAGCCGGCGACAGTGCGGCCGTCGGCAAGCGTTACGTACACCGTCTTATCGCTCGTGACATTTGTGACGCTGTCCAGCGCGACGCTGACCTCACCCACCAGATCGCTCTTGAACACGATTGTCTTTCCATCTGACTTAACAATCGTGCCCGTCAATCGATCGCCATTCTTGAGCTGAATCTGATCGCCGAGTGCCTCGCCGGTCAACGCCACCAAAATGAGGAAAAGTGAAAAGAGTTGTTGTCTCATACCAGCGAAATACTGTTTTCGCCGATCTGGATCAATACCGAGAAATACCGATTTCTTCAGGGCGGAAGCTGTAGAAAAACCGAGCGCCACAAAATAAAGTCAAAATGACTAAAGAAAACGCGAAAAGAGACAAGATCGAAAACACAGGAGCGTTACTCTTGCGCTCTCAATCGATCGGAGGACTGGATGGCTAAAAAGACTGTAGCGCAGGTGGTGGTCGACACGCTGGCTCTCGCCGGTGTCAAAAGGATTTATGGAGTCGCGGGCGATTCGCTCAACGGAATCACCGATGCGATTCGCCGGCGCGGAGACATGCAGTGGGTCCATACTCGCCACGAAGAAACCGCCGCATTTGCTGCCGGCGCCGAAGCACACCTCACCGAAAGTCTTGCGGTCTGTGCCGGGAGCTGCGGGCCTGGGAACACACACTTGATCAACGGTCTTTACGATGCGCATCGAAGCCGTGTGCCCGTGCTCGCGATTGCTGCTCAGATTCCCACTCGCGAAATCGGCAGTAACTATTTCCAGGAGACACATCCGGAGATCATGTTTCGCGAGTGCAGCCACTACTGCGAGCTCGTGTCGACTCCGGAGCAAATACCTCGCGTACTCGAAATCGCGATCCAAATCGCACTGTCGCGAAGAGGCGTCTCAGTTATCGTCCTTCCCGGCGACATAGCTTTGCAGGAAGCAAGCGAAAGCAAACCGCGCCTAAAGTTTCCGACCGCTGAAGCCACGGTGCGGCCTTCCGAAGACGCAATTACCCGACTGGCCCAACTACTGAACGACTCAACAAACGTGACGATCCTCGGCGGCGCCGGTTGCGCGGGCGCTCACGATGAACTGATCGAAGTTGCGGGCAAACTGAAGGCGCCAATCGTTCATGCAATGCGCGGCAAAGAGTTCATTGAGTATGACAATCCTTACGACGTAGGCATGACTGGCCTGCTCGGTTTTTCATCCGGCTATAACGCCATGATGGACTCCGACACACTGCTGATGCTCGGCACTGACTTTCCTTACCAACAGTTCTATCCCGAAGATGCAACGGTAATTCAAGTCGATATTCGCGGCGATCAAATCGGACGCCGCACCAAAGTCGATCTCGGTTTGATTGGTGATGTGAAGACAACGCTCGCGTGTCTTTTGCCGTTGATCGAGAACAAGACTGACGATCGGCATCTCAACGTTTCGGTCGAACATTACCGAAAGGCTCGCAAAGATCTCGACGAACTAGCCACCGGCACGCCCGGTCGCAAACCGATTCATCCGCAGTATGTCGCGAGAATGATCGACGAAACCGCCGCCGCGGACGCGATCTTCACTTGTGACGTCGGCACACCGACGATCTGGGCCGCACGTTATCTGACGATGAACGGCAAACGCAGGCTGCTCGGATCGTTCACGCACGGTTCAATGGCGAGCGCACTGCCGCAGGCGCTTGGCGCACAACTCACAAATCCGGATCGCCAGGTTGTCGCACTGTGTGGTGACGGTGGCCTCGCGATGCTGCTCGGAGATCTGCTAACGCTGGAACAACTGAATGCGCCTGTGAAGCTGGTCGTCTTTCAGAATGACTCGTTAGCGTTTGTAGAACTGGAAATGAAAGCAGCCGGCATTCTCAACTTTGCGACCGAGCTCAAGAATCCTAACTTTGCCAAGCTGGCGGAAGCGTGTGGACTGCTCGGCCTTCGGGCCGAGACTCCCGAACAAGTACGTCCGCTGCTCACGCAGGCATTCGAGCACAGTGGTCCTGCACTCGTCGAAGTGCTCGTGAATCGACAGGAACTCTCGTTACCGCCGAAGATCAACTTTGAGCAGGTTGGCGGTTTCGCGCTTTACATGGCGCGAGCCGTACTTAGTGGACGTGGTGACGAAATCATCGAACTCGCAAAGACAAATATCTTCCGCTAAGTCTCTATGGCTATTCCTTTCAAAAACCTGAAGTAGACCACCGAGAAAACTCAGGGTTTCCCTGAATTGACGCTTAGGTCTTATCCGCATAGACTGCGGCGCTAGTCACGCGTTGCGGAAAGCATCAATGCCATTCGCCAGCGCGCGGGCCAGGTCACACACCAAACTCCCACCCAGCAGTTTCAATAAGCTTTAACTTGACGTTTAAAAGTTCAACAAAGTACCCTAACGTACTAACACGCGGGAGTTTCCAAAGAACTTAAGAATGGAGAGCCAAATATGCACCTTTTCCCCAGGCGCACGAGCCATACGCTGGGCGCACTGCTAGCCGGCGCCCTGATGTTAGCTCCGAGCACCTACGCACAAACACCTTCCCCTAAAACCGCCAATTCAGGCGTCGAACCTACCCCGAGGGTTCAAGCGCTAAAGTCGCCAGCCAAAAGCGCGCTGCAAAGTACCACCACCAGCAAGTTGTCTTCCGGTCTCAAGGGCGGCCTCGACGTTCCGGGACCAGCGGCGGCCTCGTTCACCAATGCAACTGCCATCACGATTACAGACTGTCCTAATCCGTGTCCCGCCAGCGGCCAAGCCGCATCGATCTACCCGTCTCCCATCACTGTATCGGGTGAAGTCGGTGTGGTGGAAAGAGTCTCTATTACGATTAACGGATTTAGCCACGCCTTTCCCGCCGACGTAGACTTCCTGCTCGTGTCTCCTTCCGGCCGCAAGTCAGTCCTAATGTCGGACTTTGGCGCAGGCTCACCTGGCGTCTCAAACATCAACGTCACGCTCGACGACTACGCCGCCAGACCGATTCCGTCTACTGTTAC
>DATNJO010000846.1:0-13810 GCA_035603895.1 Pyrinomonadaceae bacterium | reverse complement strand
CTTTGCCCGAAAAGTCCGTTTAGTTTCCCGCAAAGGCGCAAAGACGCAAAGCGCTGCCGCGTTTCTAAAGGATTTCTTTGCGCCTTGGCGCCTTTGCGGGAGAACGCCTCTTGCGCTGGCATACTTTTCGGGCAAAGCCAGCTTGAACTCAAAACGAAGGCTCTCGTTACTCACCTAACGCGGCGTATTTGAACAGGCGAAAACGATAGCGCTGTTGCGCACGGATGTTCGCGGCGATGGCGCCGTGAAGGTTCTCGTCCCACTGAGTGTATTCGTCGATAAACTTGTCTGAAGCCGCCTTGTCGCCCGCATATTGAACGGCCAGCGTGCGCTCCAGCATCTTGCCGACTACCTCGTGGTATTTGGCGTAATTAATGCGCAGCGTCTTCGTGGCCTGGTCGAAACTCAGCAGCCCGTTCTGAAGATAGAAGTTCCACTGCATCAACTGCATCGTGTTGTACGGCTGGTCGCGGCGCGGCTTGTTGTTCTGCAACACGCGCAGGATGCCGCCAGCGTAGACGCTCCTGAGTTGCGCGTCAGTGTAGTAGCCCTGTTTGTGCAGTGCTTCAGCCACGAACAGCGAAACGAGATCCGCTTTCATCTCTTCTAGTGTGTTTGAATTATCCGTTAGCGCTTCGTCGAGATCGCGGCCGTCCTTGGTGCGATCGACGCCGAGATAGTGGCCCACTTCGTGCCACAGCGTGCGATAGAAGTTGCCATCAGACGTCAACTCTTTCGCTTGCGCCTCGCCAACGGCAGCGGCTAACGTCGACGAAGTACTTTCGAAGATGTTTGGATCGCGCATGATGTTGGCCCGCAGCAGTATCGTGCGGCCATAACGCCGCGCGAGATAGCTTTCGTTCGGCAGGATGGTCGCGGTGTTGCCGCCACGCGACTGGCCGAAGTCAGCCACGACATCGTAAACGCCTACCGGAATGTCTTCGCGGACCTTCTTGTGGTTTTGATACGGCAGCGAATCCTCGAGCGCCTGCAAACCTTTCATTGCCTCGCGCAACGCAGTAGTTTCCTGCTGGCGGCTTCGCAACAGACAGAACGCAAAAAACGTCTTCACGCCATACAACTCATCGTCGTACGTTTCATACGATCCAATCTGCGCATTCAGGTTTTTAAATCTGCCTGTAACCCAACTCGCATCGCCGGATTCGTAATCGTTCGACAGCAGATCGCGCGCGCGATTGCGAAGGAACCGCGCAAACTCGTCGTCGTCTTTCGCCACCGCGTCTGCGGCTTCATTGAGCAAACCATAAGCCTTCACCAACTCGTCCGCGTATGCGAGCGAGTACGGCACGGCGTATAACGGCACTTTCGCCGTGGCCGCGGCTGGACGTTGAGTAAGTTGTTGCAAATGCCCGAGGAGCTTCGGATGCAACGTTTGCAAAACGGGATACTTGTTGAGCTTCGCGATGTCTTCGCGCAGGTTCTTGGCATTTGCAGTGCGAACGACGGTGCGCAGGTCGAGAATCTCACTGCGCGTCTCGTCGGGGTTCTTCGAAGAGTTGATGAATTGCTCGACTTCCTCTTTCGTGATGCCCCACGGGTACATGTTCTTGCCAGGCTTCAACGGCTCGACCGGCAGAAACGGTTCGCGTTTGTTTTCGAGCGTTGTGGCGATTGGTCCCTGAAACAGCCGGTAGAGCGTCAACAGATTCTGCGTGGCGGGTGTGCCGCCGTTCTGCTTGTTCAACTGTTCGAGCGCGCGATACGAAGTGAGCGCTTCCGGGTGGCGTTGCAGTTCGTAGAGGTTCTGAAAGATCTGGCCCACCTCGATCAACCTGGCGACGGCCTTGCGTTCGCCTTCCGAGAGTTGCGAAACGTCCGGCGCCAGTCGAATCGTTTGCGTTTTATCGACGAGTGGCTGGCTTTTTTCGAGTGGCCAGTAACCGTTAGCGACGAGCAGCGACATGATTAAGCCTGAAGCGAATTTAGTCATGGACGCATTCTGCCATGTGTCAGACCTTCTTTGCATCCGCTGCCATGTTTTGTTGAGGTTTTGCAGCAGAACGTTGAGGCACTGTCGTTGCTATGGACCGGGTAGTGACGAGTCTACGCACAACCATTCGACGCCGCTTCAGGCGCATGCGACGCCGGCGAAAAGTCGGACGTGCGTACGACATGGCCCTCGAGGTGGCGCGCGTGCTGCCGTCACAAGCTGACGTGCTCGACGTTGGTTGCGGCAACGGCTTCATCGCGCACCACCTCAATGGTCTACTCGGCAAACCAGTCGTCGGACTCGACGTGGGCCACAGCACCAGCGCACGCATCAAGTACCTGCCCTACGATGGGCGACATTTTCCAGTGCGTGATCAAAGTTTCGACGCTGTGTTGCTTTGTTACGTGCTACATCACGCGCAGGACGCGCGACTGGTGCTGAATGAAGTGAGCAGAGTCTTGCGCGAGGGCGGGCTCGCAATCATCTACGAAGACATGCCGATACTGTGGTGGGACCGGATGGTGTGTTGGACGCACGATCGAAAGTGGCGCGGAGTCACTGGTCCATGCACATTCCAACGCGAACACGGCTGGCGCACAACGTTCAACCTGGCGGGATTTGAAATTCTGACTGAGCGTCCACTTTCGCGCTGGCGCAACCTTGCGCATCCGGTGGCGAGACGATTCTTCGTCCTCAGGAACTCTGTCGCACCACACACAGCCCCGGAACACGTAGCTGATCTTGCCGTTGTAAATCTCTATCCAACGGCCGCAGCCTAACGCGTTTAGAGTCCCAACTGTCGATTCATCTGCGCGAAATCGAAGTGGTTCCACGCTTCGGCAATCTTACCGTTCTCAATACGCGTGATCGCCACGCCGTCAAACTGAACCGGGGCATTCGTCGCGGCAAATCCAAGATGATTTCCCGTGTGCCGGCCTCGCACACTGCAACGCGCAACAACCATGTCGCCTTCGGCGATCGTGTCGTCGACCGAAACGGTGATGTCCGGAAAAGCCCCGCGAAACTGGGTGTGAAAATCGTGAAAGCCGTCGAGGCCACTTACCGGATTGCCAGCGCCATCGACAAGTCCATGAATTACCGCATCTTCAGCCAGCAACTCATCGATCGCATCGCTTCTGCCCTGGTTCCAAACCTCTTCGAACCAACGCTTAATCAGCGCCTTGTTTTTCTCTGACATAGTGGTGTCCTTTCCGGACCCATAATGCGCTGAGTCTCAAGCCGGATCAAACCCGATCACGCCGCGCTCGCGCAGCTTCTTGATCATGCGCAGGCAATCAGCCTCGCGAAAAGGACAGATGGAGAGGATCGACTGGATGTCCCACGCGCCGTTGATTCGCGAAAGTACAAAACCTTCCTGCGGATCGATCTGCAAATCCGTCATTTCGACAGGCGAGATGCGCAACTGCGGTACTGAACGCGGCGTCAGACCACTCGTCGAGTACACGTGCTTGACGTACGCATCCTCTGCTGACGGCAACAGTGCTTGCGCTTCAGGATTGTTCGGTTGCTGCTGTAAAGCTGCCTGAACGATCTGCAACGCCGTTTCGGGATCGTTCTCGAGCTTGCGTTCGGCAGACCAGACCATCTCGGTCACACTCTCCGGCAGATCTTCGATCTCACTGCCAGGCTGCGCAGGCTCTTCGGCTTTCTCTCCCGTAACGCGCGCGACGCCTTCGCTGATCAACGTGTAGAGCTGACCGTAAACATGAAACGCGGAGGCGTGCATGTGATAACAGATCTCCGCGACCGACATTCGCTTCTCGACAAAAAACAGTACCTGCCGAAACTCTTTGCCGAGTTTCAACGACGAGGTCCAACCGGCGTTGAGTTCTAGAATCGCCCGGTCGGACGGCACGAGCGTTTGATAACGCGCGAGTTCGTCGATGCGGTAGATGCCTTCCATGATCACGTTGGTCGGCTCGACTTCGATCAGCAGCAGGTCTTCGGGCAACGGATCTTCGTCGTAGAACTCGAAGTCGCCCTCCTCCCACACGAACAGGTCGTAGATCGCGTCGAGCGTGCGGGTTTTGAGGATCTCGAGCACTTCCGCTTCAGTCAGGAAGCCTTGTTGGACCAACACCTCGCCGAGTTTGGCGCCCGACGTCCGCTGCAATTCGCGCGCGGTTTTCAGTTGACCATCGTCAACTTTGCCGTAATGAAGCAGCACCTGACCGAGGTATTCGCGCGGGTCGTTTGATTTCGACCCGACGATCATCCCGCCTTTGAAGTAGACCTGCTTGGTGATCTTGCCGCGATCAAACTTCAACGTCCCCGACTTTCTTCCCGCTGCTAAAAATTGCAGCAGGTCAGTCAGGCTCATTGTTTTCAAAGTACCTTGAATCGCCATTAACTGTTCGTGACGCGGTGAGGCTTTCCCCTGGGCTTTAATCTTCAACCAAGTCTGCGGAGATCACGAACGCTTCCGGACCACCTTCGCGCGCGATCGCCAGCAGACGCTGCAAGTTCTCTGTCTGTTCTTCGTTTAGTTCGACAAACTGCACTCCAAAACCGTTGCGGTGACGATGATGCCGGACTTCGCCTTCAAGATAAAGCCACTCACCGTCAGGCAGCAGCACGCGGAACGCGACGATCTCACCCACCAACACCTCGCCCACCGTATCGAGGTAACACCCGCCTTCGGAAAGATCGGTAACCCGTGCCGAGTGTCGCTCCTCGGCGTCTTGCCAAACCGCGTCGAGGTGTACACTCAACCGGGGTCTAGATCGTCGGTCATCCATTGCCTGAAGCCATCATAAATTTTTTAGTGAGGCACGGAAAGAAAAATCTAAGCCAAGCCACAAAGAAGCACAGAAGAGACAAAATCTGTTCGCAAAAGCTTTTTTTGTGCCTCTTTGTGGCTTCACTTGCAACGCACGCTGAGCGCTTCGGGAATGATCTGGAACGTCGCCGGAAGTCTTCCAGGAAGTTCTCCGTCGACTTCCAAATCTACTATCGCACCGCGTTCGGCAGGGCGGACAGCAACTTTTCGCGCGAGGGCGTGACTCACTTCCGGCATCGAGAGATGCGATCCCGTGTACACTCGCGGCGCGCTGGTGAAGAGCTTCATCGCCCCGAGATCGCCGACGCCGACGACGTCAAACTTTCCATCAGTCAGTTTCGCTTCCGGAGCGATCTTCATGCCGCCACCGAAGTAACGCGCGTTGGCGATGCAGAGTGTCGCGACCAAAAGGTGCCGTTCGTGCGCGTCGTCGAGTTGCACCAAAAGGCGGGTGGCTTCGTTGCGCATGGCGGTTTGTAGCAGCGACGCGCCGAACGAGATGCGTCCTCCGAGCCAGCGGGGCGTGTTTGCCGGTAGCCAGTCAGGCCCTCCGGCTTTCACGCGTTCGATCACCTTTGTGCTCAAGCCGCACGACGTTACACCCACAAAATAACGCATCGCTTCCGCGCCGTGGTGGTCGACAAACGAAATGCGCCCAACGTCGATCCGTCGCGTGTGACCGGTGCGCAGCACTTGCGCGGCCGCGCGGCTACTCGACGGAATTTCCAGCGAACGACGAAAGTCGCCGCCGGTTCCACTCGGCAAAATTCCGAGTTCCGCGTCTTTGCCGGAAGTGAGTATGCCGTTCGCTACTTCCGAGATTGTTCCGTCGCCGCCGCACGCGATGATCAACTTGATTCCCTTGCGCGCAGCGTCGGCGGCGATCGACGCCGCGTCGCCGCGAACTTTCGTAAACGCAGTTTGGAACGGGCCAAACTCCGAACGCAGATCGCTCGCGACTCGCGGCCACGCTTCACCCGTGCTGCCGCTTGCGGACGATGGATTAATTATTACCAGCGGTAGAGCCATGAAGTTTCTTGTCGTTTTCCGCGAGTTCGGCGATCTTTCCCATCACCATGTCCGCGATCTCTTTGTGCGTACGAAGCCGATCGGGCCGGTCAACGTAGTCGTGAAGGTCGATCAGTGGTCCAAAGTGAATGCGAATTACTTCCTCGCGGTTCCAGTTTCGCGCCACCTGCCGCGGCAGATCATTGCACAAACCCGCGATGAACACCGGAATCACTTGCGGCTTCGCTTCCAGGATCAACTTCCCGACGCCCGGCTGCGCACGCAGAAACGAATACGGATCGTCGTTCTTGTTGCGTGTTCCTTCGGGATGAAATCCGATTACGTTGCCTGGTCCTGTGCGTGCCAGATCAGTCAACAGTCGAAAAGAAAACTTATCAAACGCGCGCTTCTCGGGAAGCGGATGATCGCCCGTGGCGAAGAACGGCGGATACATGGACCACCAGCCCATGATGAGATTCACAAACAAGCCCAGCGGCGATTGATAAAAGAACCTTCCGCGCACGGGAAAGAAAAGCTGTTTGCGCCACTTCGTCAGGCGAAACAGCATCGCCGACACGGCATACATATCGAAGAACGAACGATGGTTCGCCACCAGCAACAACGGGCGTTCGCGCGACGCCCTTTCGACGTGCTCGAGGCCGTAGACGTTCATGATGTTGTAAGTGGAAAGATGAATCCAGCCGGCGCCCATCGTGCTCTGGCACCACGTCCAGAACCGTTTCCATCCGCCGCGATTCATGCGGCGCGTCAGGCGATAGGCAAAGCGTTCGAACCAGGAAAGGACCTGAAGCTCTTCGTTGGTTGGAGTTGGCTCGTTCAAGAGTTCGCTTTAGCCACAAGAGGCACAAGAAGCACAAGAGGCACAAACCTTTTCTAAAACAATCTTGTGCCTTTTGTGCTTCTTGTGCCTCTTTGTGGCTTCATTCGATCGAAAAGTACTTCGCCTCCGGATGATGCACAATAATAGCCGAAGTCGATTGTTCCGGCTCCAACTGAAACTCTTCCGTCAGCGAAACATCGATCCGCGCCGGATCGAGCAGCGTGAAAAGCTTCTCCTGATCTTCGAGACGCGGGCACGCAGGATAACCAAAACTGTAACGCGACCCCTGATACTGCTGATGAAACAAACGCGAAAGCTGCGTCGCGTCGTTGCCTGCGATGCCCAGTTCTTCGCGGATGCGTTTGTGCCAGAACTCGGCGAGTGCTTCGGCCGATTCGACACTCAATCCGTGAAAGTAGAGATAGTCAGCGTAGTTGTCTGACTTGAACAGCTCGTGTGCATACTCACTCGCGCGCCGGCCGACCGTGACGAGATGAAACGCAACCACGTCCATTCTTCCAGAATCCTCGGAAGCGAAGAAATCGGCCAGACACAGATGTTTACCAGCGGGCTGGCGCGGAAAAGTAAAACGCACCTGCTCGCGTTGATTCTCGTCGTAAACGATCAGGTCGTTTCCGGCGGATTGGCAGGCGAAGTAGCCATAGACAGCCTTCGGAACGAGCAGTCGTTCCCGTTTTGAACGCTCCTTTATCTCTTCGTAAATGGGACGGACCGTGTCTCGCACTAGCGCCTGGTATTGTTCAGGCGGAGTCTTGCCCTGTTTGAACTGCCACTGACCTTTAAACAGCGCATTCTCGTTGACGAATCCAAACACATCATCAAGCGAGATGTCTTCCACGACCCGCGAACCGTAGAACGGCGCCGTCGGGATCTGCTCATCAGGATTCACTGCCGAACGCGTCGTATGCGTTGTGTTAGCACTCGGCGCGGCGCCACGCGGGCGCGCCGCTTTGCGAATCCCTAATTTCGCTTCCTCACCAACCAGGTCCTCAACATCCTCTTCAACTACAACTTTCTCCGCTTTGTCCGTGGTTTCCGTTACATCCGTGGCCCCGACTAGTTGGTCCATCGTGCGCAACCCCGCAAACGCATCGTGCGCATAAAACAACGTTCCTTTATAAATCGACTTCAGATCGTCCTCGACGTAACGCCGCGTCAACGCCGCGCCACCGAGAATCACCGGCACCTTGACGCCGCGCTCATTCATCAACTCGAGGTTGTCTTTCATGATCAGCGTCGACTTCACGAGTAAACCACTCATACCGATCGCGTCCGCGCCCGTCTCTTCGCTCGCCCGTAAGATCGCCTCGATCGGCTGCTTGATTCCGAGGTTGTGCACCTTATAACCGTTGTTCGTGAGAATGATGTCGACGAGGTTTTTGCCGATGTCGTGAACGTCGCCCTTCACGGTCGCCAGCACCATTGTGCCTTTCGCCGTTGCGCCACCCTTCTTTTCCATGAACGGTTCGAGAAAGCGCACGGCAAACTTCATCGCTTCCGCCGACTGCAACACAAACGGCAACTGCATCTGGCCGCTGCCGAACAGATCACCAACGACCTTCATTCCGTCCAGAAGAATGTTGTTAATAATGTCGAGCGCCGGGTGCGTTTTGAGTGCGACTTTGAGCTCGTCTTCCAGACCGATCTTCTCTCCGTCGATGATGTGATTCTTAAGACGCTCCTCGACGGTGTCGCCCTTGCTCGCTTTTTTCGCTGCCTTTGACTTAACACCCTCAAAGAGCTTCGTAAACTCAGTCAACGGATCGTAAACGCAAACGTCGTTTTCAAACCGGCGCTGGTCGTAGATCAACTCACGCGCGACCTGTATCTCTTTTTCGCCGATGCGATTCAACGGCTCGATCTTGCTGGCGTTGACGATCGCAGCGTCGAGTCCAGCTTCGACCGCGTCGTGCAGAAACACGGAATTGAGCACGACGCGAGACGCAGGCGTCAAACCAAACGAAATGTTCGATACGCCGAGCAGCGTGAGAACGCCTGGTAGTTCGCGCTTGATGCGCTTAATCCCTTCGATCGTTTCGAGTGCGTTGCGGCGATCTTCTTCAATACCGGTGGAGATTGGTAGCGCGAGCGGATCGAAGAAGATGTCCGACGCGGGCAGACCGGCTTCCTGTGTCGCTTGCTCGTAAGCGCGCTTCGCGATCCTGAACTTGTCTTCCGCCTTACGCGCCATTCCCTCTTCGTCGATCGTGCCGATCACCACACTCGCGCCGTACTTCTTCGCGAGATCGATCACCTTCAGAAAACGAGGCACACCGTCTTCGTAATTGGTTGAATTGAGAATCGACTTGCCGCCCGCGTGTTGCAGTCCGGCTTCCATTTTCTGCCACTCGGTCGAATCGAACATCAACGGAATCTTGACGTTCGTCACCAAACGCGACGCCAGTTCGTGCATGTCGGCTTCGCCATCACGGCCGACGAAATCAACGTTGACGTCGAGAATGTGCGCGCCTTCACGTTCCTGCTCCTTGCCGAGCGCGACCAAACCGTCCCAGTCAGCGGCGTTCAGCAGATCGCGCATCTTCTTGGAACCACTCGCGTTCACGCGTTCGCCGATGATCAAAAACGATGCGTCCTGCACGTAAGGCTGTTGACTGTAGATCGAGGATGCTGCCGCCACGAGTTTGGCATCGCGTCGCTTCGGCGTGATGCTTTGCATCGCTTCGACAACCTTGCGCAAGTGCTCGGGCGTCGTTCCGCAACAACCACCAACGATGTTGACGCCGAAGTCGCTGGCGAAGTGGACGATTTGGGCGGTGAAAGTGTCCGGGGTTTCGTCGTAGTGCATCTTGCCTTCGACCACTGAAGGCAACCCCGCGTTCGGCAGTACTGAAACAGGCAACGGCGCGTTCTCGCACAGATACTTGATGCTCTCGGTCATGTGCTTTGGACCGGTGCCGCAGTTCATTCCGATAACGTCGATCGGAAACGGCGCGAGAGAAGTTAGCGCGGCGGCGATCTCGGTGCCGTTGAGCATCGTTCCGAATGTTTCGATCGTGACTTGTGCGATCACGGGAACGCGCACGTGCTTCTCTTCAAAGACCGAAAAGATCGCTCCCAGCGCGGCCTTGGTCTGCAACAGGTCCTGACAGGTCTCGACGATCAGCAGATCGACGCCGCCGTCGAGCAGCCCATGAACCTGAACCTTGTAAGCATCACGCAGATCCGCGAACGAGATATGGCCAAGCGTCGGCAGTTTTCTTCCCGGGCCCATCGAACCGGCGACCCAACGCGGTTTTGCTTTGGTTGAATAATCCGAGGCGATGCGCTTCGCGAGCCGCGCCGCGCGGACGTTCATCTCGTGAGCCTTGTCGGCGATGTCGTATTCTGCGAAGTCGACAGGCGTGCCGTTGAACGAGTTGGTCTCGATGACGTCGCAACCGACGTCGAGAAAAGCGGTATGGACGTTTTCGACAGCGTCCGGCCGGGTGACGAGCAGATTTTCGTTACAACCTTCGAAGCGTGGACCACCAAAATCGTCAAGCGTCAGGTTCTGGACCTGAAGATTGGTGCCCATCGCGCCATCGAAGACGACGATACGTTCTTTTATTGCGTCGAGTATTGACATCTTTGGCATTGACGATTTTTGATTGCCGATTTTCGATTGCCAGTTACTGCTACACCTGCCGCTTAGCCAGACGCTAAATCAGCAATCAACAATCAAAAATCGACAATGATAAAAAGGCCCCGCGCTTAACAACGCGGAGCCTTAAAAACTGACTCATCGAGCTGTTTAGCGGATTATTTTACGTGGCCGCAAGTCGCTTTAACTCACCACGTCAATTGTCAAAGCGTATTGAAGCATATCCTGTGCATCCTGTAAATCCTGTCAAGACATGATTACAAAATTTACCGGATTCCTGTACCATTCCCTCACATGCGACGCGCCATCTACCCCGGTTCGTTTGATCCCGTTACTAACGGCCATCTGGACATCATCGAGCGCGGCTGCAAGCTGTTCGACGAGATCATTATTAGTATTCTCGTGAATCCCGAGAAACAACCGTTCTTTACTGTCGAAGAGCGCCGCGAGATGCTCGCGGAAGTTCTCGAACACATCGACCACCGGCACTGCAAATTACGCGTTGACTCTTTTAGCGGACTGCTCGTCGAATATGCCGTCGCCCAACAGGCGGACGTGATCGTGCGTGGCATTCGCGCCATCTCTGACTACGAGTATGAATTGCAGATGGCGCTGATGAATCGCCGGCTCGAACCGGGCATCGAGACCGTGTTTATGATGCCCGCCGAGAGTTACTCTTATGTCAGTTCGCGCCTGGTTAAAGAAGTGTTTCACTTGGGTGGTACGGTCGAAGGTCTCGTTCCACCGCTGGTCGAACAACGCATGAAAGAAAAGATAACCCCAAGATGAAGACGTTTCCCGCCATGTCCAAATTCCCTGTTTCCAAGAACGTAGCTCGCATGCAATCGTCGGCGACGATGGCCGCAATGCAAGCCGCCGAAGCATTGCGCGCATCAGGTGTGAACGTCTGCGACTTCGGCGCGGGCGAACCCGACTTCGACACGCCGGAAAACATCAAGCAGGCCGCGGCCGCCGCGATGACAGCCGGTCGCACGAAGTACACCGCAGCCGGCGGCATTCGCGAACTTCAAAGAAGCATCATCCAGTTCTACAGCCAAACGTTCGGCACCGAGTATCAACCGTCCGAAGTGATGGCGACGGCAGGCGGCAAGCAGGCGATCTTCAACGCCGTCGTGACGTTGATCGATCCGGGCGACGAGGTTTTGCTTCCGAAGCCGTATTGGGTGACTTTTCCGGAAGTTGTTGTTTTCGCCGGTGGCACTCCGGTCTTTATCGAAACCGAAGAGACGGACTTTGTGCTCACGGTGGAACAGGTCGAAAAAGCGATCACGCCACGCACGAAGTTGATCATTCTCAATTCGCCGTCGAATCCTTCCGGACGCGTGCTGCCGCCGAACGACTTCCGCCGCATTCTGGAATTAACCTCTGAGCGCGGCATCTATGTAGTTTCCGACGAGTGTTATCTACGCTTTGTCTACCCGCCTGCGGAAGTGTTTAGTGCGGCGAGTCTGCCCGCGGAACTGAGATCGCACTTATGCATCGCCGGGTCGTTTTCAAAGACATACGCGATGACCGGCTGGCGCGTCGGTTACGCACTCGCGCCGGCTGAGTGGACCAAAGCGATGCTAAAGGTACAAGGCCACTCGACCTCGAACACCAACTCGATCGCGCAGTGGGCGGCTGTCGAAGCACTCAACGGGCCGCAAGAATCAGTGAGCGAAATGCTCGCCGAGTACACGCGCCGCCGCGCGTGGTTATTGAAAGCGTTGCGCGACATTCCCGGAATAACGTGCGCCGAACCCGAAGGAGCGTTCTACGCATTTCCAAACGTGCGCGGGCTTTTAAAGACTGGAATGAAGACTTCGGGTGAGTTTGCGCAGCGGCTGCTCGAGGAAGAGCACACTGTCGTTACGGACGGCGCGGGCTTTGGCGCAGAAGGCTACGTGCGCATCTCCTACGCGACTTCAATGGAGCAAATAAAAGAAGGCGTCGGACGAATCCGACGCCTTGCAGAAAAGATCTCGAAGAGTAGTTAGTAAAGGTTGAAGTTGTATTCCAACTGCATCCACATCGAGACTGGATGCCCATCCTTCGTTGCCGGCTGGAACTTGATCTGACGCGCTGCGGCAATCGCCCTTTCAGTTAATCCATAAGGCAAACCTGAAACCGTGCGGATGTTCGTTACGGTTCCATTGGAGGCAAAAACCACCTTCAGCACTACCGTACCGACAATCTGGTTCTTCCGCGCGTCTTCGGTGTACTGCGGCTCGGGCTTGGAAATCAGACGAGCTTTCGACGTCACATCCTTACCACTATAAATCTGGTTGCCACCGCCACCGCCGCCACCGGGTCCACCGCCACCATCGTTGCGGTCGCCACCGCCGATGTTACCGCCACGGCCCGGTCCAATACCGCCACCTTCACCGGGTCCGATACCGCCACCCGTTCCGGTGCCGATACCATTACCGGTACCAGGACCAGATGAGGGATCGGTGCTCTTCGACTTGTAGTCGCCGTAGGGCAACACACGCGCATCAGGTGGAACCAACAACGGGTCGGCCACAACTGTCGCAGCCACTGGCAATGACGGGTTCTTGATTTGGGGTGGCTTCGGATCGGGCGCTACTACTTGCGGCACCGTTAATGACGCCTGCGGAGTCTTACCAAACGAAGCAGGCTTGGCTTCTTCGCGACCACCGCCGCCACCGCCACCGGCCTTTTCCGGTTTCGGCTTGCTGCCGCCGCCACTGCCCTTATTTAATCCGGCAGTTCCCGGATCGGGCGTCGGCTGCTCGTCGGGAATATCAAAAATCTGATCGGCCATTTCGGCCTCTTCGCCCTGATTTTGGGCGATCAATCCCTTGGGCTTGAAGTTCAGAAAGAGGACCAGGCCGAGAATCGCGAACAGGAAGGCGAACGACGTGACCATCGCCGCGACAACGCTGCTCGAATCGGACGGTTCAGCACCCATGACGGCAGCACCGCGTTCACGACCAAGCCATGTTGAAAACAGTGCTACGAGCAAACCGACAGCTAACAGTGCGAAAAGCGCGATCCCCACCCGGGAAGAATTGGCTGAGTGCGAGCGATCCATCAGGAACGCGGCGCCAACTATCGCGAGAATGCCAAGGAAAGCCGCACCGATCGCGGTCATCACGTTCGGCTTACGCAGAAACTTCAGGAACAGGTTGCCGTAGCCGACAAATGTTCGCTTAACGAAGCCGAATGGATCCCGTTTGAATTCCGGCCAGGTCAGTTGATACTCATCGCTGACTTCATGGACGAGGCGGGAAGCCAGGCCCGCATCGCTCAAGAACGTAAGGTGGTATTCCTCACGCGGGACCAGCGCCATCGAACCATTGCCGAAGGCAACGTAATCAGGCTCGCTCGCAGGTATGTCGGAGCTGAAACCATCCGGCGTAATCCCCTGTGCTCGGGTGATCGACGGATCGTTCTCAGCGCTGACGGTCAGGCTCGGGTCGATATTCGCCGGCGGGATGTTTGCTGAAGCCGGGACCTTTGCTGAAACGGGTGTCAACGGCGTTCCGTCGACAGGACAGAAGCTGAACTTGTCAGCGAATTCTTCTTCACATCTGGAACAGAACTTCATCGATACTACCTCTTCTC
>DATNJO010000845.1:0-2236 GCA_035603895.1 Pyrinomonadaceae bacterium | reverse complement strand
CCCGCGACATTCATCCGTCGATGCTCGCGTGGACCGCGCTCGTCGTGCGCCGCTTCGCTGAACTGCTTTACGCGGTGCCACGCGAAGGCAAACTCACGGACCTGCGCGCGGAGTTGATGCGCCTGCTGGATCGTTTCGGCTTTCGCGATCAGATTTCCGAACCTGCACGTCACTCGAACGACGAAGACCAACTGCCGCAAGTGATGCTCAACTTCAATTCGCTCGAAGCGCTGCGCCGTGCTTTCGTCGCCGCGATCAAGAGCATCGAGATCGGAGGCAACGCGGTTACCGGGAGCGCGGGCGGCTCGCCCGCACTGCTCGTGAATGTCGCTCCTGGGACGTTTGCGGGCGAGCCGCCCGCGCTCCCAGCAACTACGGCGCGTCTTTCGACGTTTCTTCAGGAAGTGCGTCGCTCGCTTGGTTCGCAATCGCAGCTTTTCGGCACGCGCGATCGCAACGGTCTGAGCGTGCTCGAAGCAACCGACGTCCGTGGCCTTCGTTTTCGCGCCGTCTTCATCGCGGGTCTGACTGAAGGCGGCTTTCCGCTGACTGCCGGGCGCGATTGGATTTATCCGCACGAAGAACGCGATCGCCTGCGCGAGTACGGCTTGACGCTCGAAGACATCTCGCCAAACACGCTGCTGAAGGAAGAACACTACTTCTATCAATGCGCGTGTCGAGCGACCGAGCGGCTCTATCTCACGCGTCCACTCATGCTCGAAGACGACACCGAAACCGTTGCTTCGTATTACGTCGACGAACTGCGCCGCGCGATCGCGCCGTACAAAGTCGAAACCGAGATCATTCGCCGCGATTACGAAGGCAAGCATCTCGACGACGCCTCGTCTACCAACGAAATGAAGATCGGTCTGGTGCGCCAGCAGGAGCGTCACCTGCATCGCGGTCAACGACAAGGACTGCTGCCGCAACCGCGCATCAAGCGCCTGTTGACGCTCGCACGCAACGACGGTTTTCTCAGCGACGCGGCACTGCGCCGGATCGAGATCGAGCGCGAGCGTTGTGGTCCACACTTTGGCCCATACGACGGTATCATCACCAATCCCGATCTGCTCCGGCTGCTAAAACTGAAGTTTGGTCCTGACTTCATTCACAGCGCCAGCGGCCTCAGCACTTACGGCAACTGCCCGTATCGCTTTTTCGCGCAGCGCGTATTGCGGCTCGAACCGCGCGGCGAAGCGGCGCTCGACCTTCAGGCGATCGACGCCGGCAAACTGTTGCACGACATCCTGCGCCGTTTCTTCGAACGCCATCGCCGCGAACCGCTACACAAACTCGATCGCAAGAAACTGCAAACAGAGCTCGCCACGATTGCCGACAAAGTGTTTGACGAGCACGAACGCGTCGTGCCGCCACTCAACAAACAGATCTGGAAAATCGATCGCGAGATTCGCAAGATTCTTTTGGACCAGGTGCTGTTGTACGAGTTGGAAGTTCAGGAAGCCGCCGAACAGGAACAGGTGCTGCCCGCGTATTTTGAAGTGGCGTTTGGCGGGATGAAGTCAGCCGCGAAAGATCCGGATTCGAAGGACGAACCACTCGAGCTCGCGCGTGAAACGTTTGTCGGCGAAGAGTCGATCAAGATCAGCGGCCAGATCGATCGCGTTGATGTCGCACGCGACAACACGGTCGTCGCTTACGATTACAAGTTGTCCACGGGCTCCAATCGGTACGACATGATTTCCGGTCGCAGTCTGCAACTCCCGATCTATCTCGAAGCACTCGAAAAACTGATCCTGCCCGATCAGCCGATCGCGGGCGGCGGCTATTACATCATTCGTGGCGCGCAGGACCGTCGCAACAAGGGTCTCTATCGCGCGAGCCAGTTGGACTACCTCCAGTTGCGCGCCAGGAATTCGCTTTTTACGGACGACGACTGGAAAGAAATTCGCGCCCAAGTCGTAGCGAAAATCTGGGAATTTTTGGACAGGATGCGTGCCGGAAACTTCCGCGTTGACCCGTCGGAACGTTTGAAGACGTGCCGCTTCTGCGACTACCGCGCCGTGAGCCGTTACGACCGTGACCGGATCGAAAGAAAGAAATGAGCCACAGATTTCACGGATGACACAGAAAGAGCGCGTGCTGTTGCCGGAACAGGCGGCAGCGGCATACGAGATCAGCAAGCACATCTCCGTTACGGCTGGACCGGGCTCGGGCAAGACCACGGTCCTGGTCGAGCGCTATCTCCACATCCTTCGCGAATACAATCTCTCGATCG
>DATNJO010000844.1:0-11605 GCA_035603895.1 Pyrinomonadaceae bacterium | reverse complement strand
AAGTCCGTAACCGCGATGATGTTCGGGTGACGAATCGCTGCGGCGGCAAGTGCTTCCTGACGGAAACGCGTGGTCAGCATCGGATCGTTGCCGACCAGATCGGGCAGGATCACTTTGATCGCATGTGAAGTTTTGAGAAAGATGTGCCGCGCTTGAAACACGACGCCCATGCCGCCTTGCCCGAGACGTCGTTCGAGCAAGTAGCGGGCATCGAGCGTGGGTTCGCCGAGGATAGTCGGTGCAGTCGGCTCACCGTCCTGGGGGCAGGAATCGGTTTCGTCAGGGTAGCAACGCCTGCACTTAGGGCATTCTTTCATCTAGGAGGAGTATACATCACCTGATAACAACGTTTACGAGACGTTCCGGGACGACAATTACCTTCACCACCTCGCGTCCGTCGATCAACGCGCGCACACGTTCATCGGCCAGTGCCGATTGGCGTAGTTCATCTTCAGACACGCCGGGCAACGCAACCACTCGGGAGCGCAGTTTTCCGTTGACCTGGATCGGGATCTCCAGCTCTTCGCGGCGCGCGAGTTCGGGATCGGCCACGGGCCAGCGTCGAGTGCCTTGCAACAACCCGCCAGCGTGACCTAAACCTTCGAACATCTCTTCCGCGACGTGCGGCGCAAACGGCGCGAGCATGATCACCAACGATTCCAACGCCTCGCGCACCGCGAACACGTCAGCGTCCGACGCCGTCGCCGGATCGGCATTGAAATCGCTCAACTGATTGAACAGCTCCATCAACGCAGCCACACTCGTGTTCAAGTGCAACTGTTCGAAGTCGCTCGTGATCTTCGCGATGGTCTGATGTGTCTTTCGGCGCAATGCTCGCGCACTTTCACTAAACTCCAGCGCGCTCACCTCACCTGTACCGGCGTTAGTTAATCTCTCCTGCCAGCGCCACACCATCACGTAGACGCGCCGCAAAAATCGCACCGCGCCCTCAATACCGGATTCAGACCAGCGCAACTCGTTCTCGACCGGAGCCGCAAACAATACGAACAGCCTCGTTGCATCCGCCCCAAACGCTGCGATCATCTCGTCAGGATCGACGCCGTTGCCGAGACTCTTCGACATCGCTTTCCACTCGTCAGTGCCTTCGACGCGGTTCGTCACCATGCCCTGCGTCAACAAACGTTTTACCGGTTCGTCGAAATCGACCATGCCGAGATCGCGCATGAACTTGGTCCAGAAGCGCGTGTAGATCAAGTGCATCACCGCGTGCGAATCGCCGCCGATGTACTGGTCCACCGGCGTCCAGTGCTTCGCCAGATTTGTATCAAACGGCGCGGCGTCATTTCGTGGATCGAGGTAACGGAAGAAGTACCACGACGAATCGACAAACGTGTCCATCGTGTCTGTTTCTCGCCGTGCGGGAGAATCACAATTCGGACAAGTCGTGTTCACAAACTCCGGCACGCCGGCCAACGGAGATTCACCAGTGCCTGTAAAAGCAGCATTCGCCGGCAACATCACCGGCAGTTGATCGTAAGGCACAGGGACCATGCCGCAGTTTGGACAGTAGATCACCGGCACGGGCGCGCCCCAGAATCTTTGACGCGACACGCCCCAATCGCGAATGCGATAAGTGATCGCCGCTTCGCCGAAACCGTTCGCCTTCGCGTGTTCGGCCATTTCTTTCAGTGCGACTTCCGACAGTTTGGCGCCCCATTCACCGCTGTTAATCAACACGCCGTAACCGGTGAACGACTCGCGCATTTCGGCGGAAGCATCGCCGGCGGTTGTCGCCACCGGTTCAGCCTGGATCTCTTCATGAGTAACAGGACCAATCACCTGACGGATCGGCAACGAGTACTTCTGCGCAAACTCAAAATCGCGTTCGTCGTGCGCGGGCACACTCATCACCGCACCCGTGCCGTATTCCATCAAAACGTAGTTCGCCACCCACACCGGCACCGTCTCGCCGCTGAACGGATTGATCGCGATCACGCCCGTGTTCAGACCTTCTTTCTCTTCCTCAGCTTCGTCACCGCGCGTGGCTCGCTGTTGTCTTATTTTCTCCGCAAACGCCTGAATATCGGCCTTCAACGCGGAGCCTTCGAGCAACTCCTCCAGCAACGGATGTTCGGCTGACAAAATCACCGAGGTCGCGCCATAGATCGTGTCGATACGCGTGGTGAACACACGAATCTTCTTGTCGCTGTCTTTAACAGAAAAATCGACGTACGCGCCTTCGCTACGGCCGACCCAGTCGCTTTGACGTTTCAAAACCTTCTCGGGCCAACCGGCTTCGATCTGTTTGATATCTCTGACGAGCTGCTCTGCGTAATCCGTGATGCGCAGGAACCATTGCTCCAGATCGCGCTTCTCCACCTTCGCGCCGCAGCGCCAGCAGATGCCGCCTGACGACTGTTCGTTCGACAACACAGTCTCTTCTTTTGGACACCAGTTGACCTGCGACGTTTTCTTGTACGCGAGGCCGCGTTCCAACATCTTCAGAAAGAACCACTGGTCCCACTTGTAGTAATCAGGCCGGTGCGCCGCGATCTCGCGCGACCAGTCGTAACTGATTCCCAGGCGCTGCAACTGCCCGCGCATGTGCGTGATGTTTTGTTCGGTCCAGTCGCGTGGGTTTACGCCGCGTTTGATCGCCGCCTGTTCGGCAGGCTGGCCGAAACTGTCCCAACCGATCGGATGCAGGACGTTGAAACCTTGCAAACGTTTGAACCAGGCGAGCGCATCGCCGATTGAGTAGTTGCGCACATGGCCCATGTGCAGGAAGCCTGACGGATAGGGCAGCATTTCGAGCGCATAAAACTTCTCGCGCGGATCCTCTTCCTTTGCCTCAAAAGCGCCGCTCTCAGTCCAGCGTTGCTGCCACTTCTTCTCGATCTGTTCTGGAAAGTATTTTTCGTCCATAACTTTGTCCACCATTACACTTAACACGTTTTCCGCAAACCACACAAAGCCTTTCCGGGTTTGCCTTTTTTGTTTGATTAGTTTTTCAGGTTGGAGTCGCCGCTCCGACAGACCGCACGCTAAGCGCGGCGCAGAAGCGGCACCGTTAGGACGAGGATGAGTGAAAGTCTCTGCGAGAACATTGCGGGAGTGATTCTACACGGCTCGCGCAGTATCGGCAACAAAACTGCGCAGCTTGGTAAGGTTTTCCAGATCCGCACGCGGGTCGTCATAGGGAGTTTCGAGGATGAAAGCCGCGTGCTTCAGTTTCGGGTGTTGGGCAACGCGTCGCAGCGCTTCCGTGCCGATATGACCCTCGCCGATGTGCCAGTGGCGATCGACGCGCGAGTTATACACGGCGCGCGAGTCGTTGAAATGAATGGCGCGGATGTTTTTAACACCTACAGTTTTCTGCACGCGCTGGAGCAACGCTTCAAGCCCGTCGGCTTCGCGAATATCGTAACCGGCCGTGAACGCGTGCGCCGTATCCAGGCAAACGGCGAGTGGCAACTTCGGACAAGCACGCATGATCGACTCGAGATGTTCGAAGCGATGCCCGATGCAGTCGCCTTGTCCCGCCGTGTTCTCCAACAGGATGCGCAGCGTTCCGAATTTCAATCCCTTGCACGCAATCTTCAAACTCTCAGCACACAACTTGATCCCATCCGTTTCACACGCACCACGCGAACTTCCCGGATGGACCACGAGATAATCCACGCCCAACAACAACGCGCGCTCAACTTCCTCTCGAAACGACGCGCGCGACTTTTGCAGCATCACGTCATCAATCGCCGCCAGGTTTACGAGGTAATTGCAGTGAATCAACACCGGCGAGATCTTCGTGAGCTTGCGCGTGTTGCGAAACAGCAAAACGTCTTCGAGCGTCAACGGCTTCGCCATCCAGCCGCGCGGATTGCGCGAGAACAACTGCACCGTTTCACAACCTGTATCCTTGGCGACAATCAGCGCGTTGTGTACGCCGCCTTTTATCGGAGCGTGAAAACCAATCTTCGGTTTGCGAACCTTGTGAGGCATTACTTCGCTTGTTGCGCGTCCATCACGCGCAACATGTTTCCCCCCAGGATCTTGTCAACATCACTTTCAGAATAACCACGCTTCAACAATTCGCGCGTGAGATTCGGCAAGTCGGCAATCGTTGCCAGATCGGTCGCGGTACTT
This sequence comes from Pyrinomonadaceae bacterium, assembly GCA_035603895.1. GTDB lineage: Bacteria > Acidobacteriota > Blastocatellia > Pyrinomonadales > Pyrinomonadaceae > PSRF01. The sequence goes on along the minus strand of DATNJO010000844.1, from coordinate 7,501 downwards.
TGCACGCCGTCGAAATCCGATCCGATCCCCACGTGGTCCACACCAACCAACTTAACGATGTGATCGATATGGTCCACGATGCGCGCAACATAAACCGGCGGCAGTCGCCGCGCGTACTCGTGCGACCGCACTCGATCGCGAGCCAACTTCTTCTGCACCGCGCCGCCTGGCTCCGACTCAGAAGCCTGCTGCACCATCGGCGCGATCTCGAGGTCGACCTTTTTCTTCAACACGCTCCATCCGGGTTCGATGTGTTCCGGATAGAAGATTACGTTGACCACGCCACCGGTCTTCGCCAACGCGCGGATCATGTCGTCAGTCAGATTGCGCGGGACGTCGGCAATCGCGCGGCACGCGGAATGAGTAGCAACAACCGGTTTAGTCGAGGTGTTTACAATGTCCCAAAACGTTTTGTCGGAAACGTGTGAAACGTCGACCATCATTCCGAGTCGATTCATCTCGCGCACGACGCTTTTTCCGAAATCGTTGAGACCACGCGTCGCACCGACTTCATCACCGGACGATCCGGCCCAGCTTGTACTCACACTCCATGCCGGCGACATGTAACGCACGCCGAGATCGTAATAGCGCTGAACGTTCTCGAGTTTCTCGTCGATCGCATAACCGCCTTCGAGTCCCATCAAAGCCGCGATCTTTCCGTCCTGCGCAGCGCGTTGTACGTCCGCCGCCGAAGTTGCCAGTTGCCACGTTTCCGGATGCTGCTCAGCCAAAGTTCTAATCGCCGAGATTTGATCATCCGCTCGTTTAACAGCACGCGCGCCTGTGGCGCCAAACAACTGCGGTTCGACCCAGATCGAGAAAAACTGCGCGTCTAAACCGCCCGCTTTCGCGCGCACTGCGTCGAAATGCCCGTCGCTAAGTTGTTGCTGGAGATCGACGTGCTCGTCCAGCACGCGTTGCACCGTGTCGGCGTGCATATCGACGGTTATTGCGCGTTTATGAATACTGAGCGGATCGTTAGCAGAATTCTGGGCCACGGTCGTAGATTTAGTGTCATTCATGTTGTTGTTAGAACAACCGGCGAGAAAGGTTGCAACCAAAAATAGCGTAATTAAAAAGTGTGGTTTAAGCCCCCGCATTTCGATGTTACGCAAGCATGATTACAGGAGGCAAGCGTTCTTGCCAAGCGAACTCTATCTACTGTATTGTGCCCTATTCCCGCGTACTTTTCCTGAAGGAGTAAAAACACTCATGTTCTCAAAAGAGGGAACCACACGAGATATCAAAACACCTCGTATCGTCGACGTCGTCTGGCATAACGGTGAATTTATCAAATGGGACGATGCGCGAGTGCACGTGATGTCACACGTTCTGCACTATGGTTCAAGTGTCTTTGAGGGCATTCGCTGTTACTCCACAAAACGTGGTCCAGCCGTTTTTCGTTTGACCGAGCATATCCAACGTTTTCTTAACTCCGCGAAGATCTATCGCATGGATCATCCGTGGACGCTCGATCAACTGTGTGGCGCGGCCGTGGAAATCGCGCGCCGCGGCGGACTCGATCAGTGCTACATCCGCCCGATCCTGTTCCGCAGTCTTGATGAAGAACATCCGGCGTTTGGCGTGAATCCGTTTCCCAATCCGCTCGCCTGCTACATCGGCGCGTGGGACTGGGGCAAATACCTCGGCGACGAAGCGATCGAACAGGGCGTGGATGTTTGCGTCTCGACCTGGAACCGGCTGACGCCAAACTCGATGCCGGCCATGGCAAAGAGCGGCGCCAACTACATGAATTCGCAGTTGATCAAGATGGAAGCGCTGTTGAACGGTTTCGCCGAAGGCATCGCGCTCGACGATCGCGGCTACGTTTCCGAAGGCTCGGGCGAGAACATTTTTCTCGTGACCGGTGACGTTGTCCTGACGCCGCCACTTTCGTCCTCGATTCTGCCGGGCATCACGCGCGACAGCGTGATTCAGATCTGTCACGAACTCGGCATTACCGTTAAAGAGCGCACCATTCAACGCGCGGCTCTTTACGTTGCCGACGAAGTGTTCTTCACCGGCACCGCCGCCGAGATCACCCCGATTCGCTCCGTCGACCGCATCACGGTCGGGCGCGGCGGACGTGGCCCGATCACCGAGAAAATTCAAAAAGTCTTCTTCGAAATCACCAAAGGCGACCGCCCTGCCCCCGGCGACTGGCTTACCTACATCAACGAGACCAAAACTGCGTCCGACAACGGCTTCGCCGGCTCCGTTGACGCTTCCGGTGAGGGTGAACCGCTCGTGTCGTATCAGACGGCTTCACTCGATTAGGAGTGGCACCAACTTAACGGCCTATCAGCTTCGCGCCTAATGAAAAGGCGCCTACTATCAATGCGGCGATTGCAGCCAGTAAGGCCCATAGTTGTACTGGCTTCAGGCTGCCTACCAACTGCGCCACACTCATCTCGCTCACGTTCGTTTTTGTCTCGGTAGCCGGTTTTAGCCCGAAGCCGTTATTTGGCCGCGGCGCACTCAGGTCGTCCTTCCAACTGGCGAGGATTCCATTAAATTCAACCGTTGTGAGCGAATCACGGTGGGGCTTGAGGTGTTGGACGTACCAATCATTGCCCTTCTCGAGCAAACCGTCCGTCCGCAGCGAGTCTTCCACAATTACGAGCAACGGATGTCCGTAGCAATAGGCCATCGCTGCTTCTACCTGATTATAAGGAGTAGGCAGACGCACTTCTTTCAGTTCCTGTGCTTCAGGATGACCGCGCCGTTCGACACCGGCGGGGAAATAGGTGCGTTCGAGGGCAATTATCACCACGCCGGAGCACTCGCGCATCAGCTCTATCACTTTTTTCAGAGGCGCTCCGGCAGTCCAGTAATTACGACCTACCGTGCAGGGAGTTAGGCCTTCGGCTCGCATGCGGTCCTCGATCGCTTTAACAAATTCTTCTTGTTCGGGAGTGCTGGTCTTGCCGACGCTTACGAAGATCTTTTTCGCCATGAGTGTTTCTCCAACGGAGTCCTGAGTCGCGCTATTTATCACTTTTGGGCTGAACCTGCAAAGAAATTGTGGCCTCCGGACCGTAGTGTCCAATCTGGATTTTGGAATTGAGAATATGGCACGTTAGTCGTCCGAGTCTGCCAACCATTGGACTCTGCTTTGTGCTTCCCTGAGTGCATTTTCGAATGAATCAATGATAGCGAGAGAATATCTGCCTACTGGACACCAGGAATTTTCCTCAGGACCAAATTCGAGTTCTTCAAAGCCGAACGTTTTATCCTCGCGTTGAAATATATTGACCCTGCGCATCCCGTCCGATTTTAGGAACGTCTTTTTAATCGTGTCTTCCATGGTTTTGGTCTCTACAGCATACCTTCTTGTAAGAAAGCAGCAGCCTAAAGAATAAATTCTCACTCTCAGATTAGGACATCTATGAAGCGACGTTCGAAGTCAAGAACTTTTTAGGCAGGCTTCGACAATAACGCCACGGCGCCTCGGTATTTGTAGTTTGCTAGATTGCTCTTTGACATGAGACTGTCTTTTTTTCTGCCGCGGTTACGGCCCTCAATCTGATCCAGGCTTATCGAGCCACGATCAATCATCTATGCGGTCATCCTCCATGAGGTTTGCTCCGCACTCGACTGAGGTCACAAATGACTGGGAAACGCGGAGCGCGTATCCCGAAGTCCTCACCTCCGCGATTACTATTCGCGGCCGGGAGTTGCCTTCTGATGCTCAGTAGAGGCCGGCTGCCCAATCACTACCCCAGGCACATTAGGCACGGGCAAGCCGAGCGGCGACGGCTCGACGGCGAAATTCCGCATAGTCGATCTCATCACGCAACATGATGTAGGCACGGATGAGAAGTTTTCTGGCTACCGCCACCTTGGCCTTGGGACGGCCGCGACGGTCTACCACTCGTTGATAGAAACGCTTTAGGTCCTCGTCTTTTTTGACTGCTACGTTGGCTGCTTCCACCATCAGGTGGCGCAGTAAGCGCGAGCTGGCTTTACTGATCCCAAGGAAACGTTTGTGCTCCGCCGAGGAACGTTCGACCGGATCAAAGCCCGCATAAGGCAGCCACCCTGCGAGTGTTGCGAAAGCGAGTGACCGGTTGCAGCGTGTGCACCATACAAAGCGCTCAGTAAACCGATGCCTGGGTGCGTGCGCAGCCGGGCGCAGCAAACATCGTCTTTGCTTTGGGTCTTTAACCAGGCCATCGCTTCCAGCACTTGTTGATCGAGCGCCTGCAGCAGTTGCAACCAGTGTTCTTGTTGCCACTGCATTGCCGGCGACATGAGCGCCGCCTCCAGTTCTTGTTTCCCCTCGCGGGTAAACAAGCCACTGCGCTTAGCTACTCCAGCTTGCAGCGCCAGGGCCTGCAAACTGTTTTTGCTCATGGTGCGAATCTTGATCAGTTTGTGCCGGTAGCGCAGCATCCGCATTACTTCGCGACTCTGCAGGGCTGGTCGATGCAAACGGGGAAACTCATTATGAAGCATTAAATCCAAAATGAGTTCAGCGGCGCGCCGATCGTTCTTCTGCCGCCAACGAGCCCGGCGCCGGATCTCGGTCGCATGGCCTAACCAGACTTCATAGCCCAGTTCCTCGAGCAGTCGTTCGAACCAGGGGCTATAACCGCTGGCCTCCAAGCCCACGATTACGTGGCCGCGGAACGCGGCGTAAAAAGTCCGCACCGCTTCTTTGTCCTGGTGTTTCAGTTCGCTGGTGACGAGTTCACCAGTTTCAGTTGTCAAATAAAAGATCGTTTGTTGTCGTGCATGAAAGTCAACGCCAATATATATTCTCTGCATAGCGCCTCCTTTCAGTCTCTTGTCAAAGTAACTGCCCGTAAGTCTAGCACTCACGGAGGAGGCGCTTGCTTTCATAACATCACTACCCCTCCCGACAGAATTATTGACTGCTCCGAGGCCGACACGCTATATTCAAGTCGGCGCAAATCTTGGGCCGACGCCCCAGCAGCGATTAAGAGCTCCTACCAGCGCAAGCTTCCAAACCCCAGCCTTTACGTAGGTCCAAAAGGTTCTCAGGATATTTCATGGCCGTTAAAATCGACGATCTGTTACGTATTGCTACCGGTCACGGCGCGTCCGACTTGCACTTGAAGGTTGGCGCGTTCCCGGTTATGCGCATCGGAGGCGAACTGCACCCGATTGCTGATGCACCGCGTTTGAAGCCGGAAGATACGTTGGATATGGCGTTTTCGATCATGTCCAACCGGCAAAAGCAGCGCTTTAAAGAGGTCTCGGAAGTCGATATCGGTTACGGCGTCTCGGGGTTGGGGCGTTTCCGCGCCAACATCTTTCAGCAACGCGGCACCGTCAGTATCGTGCTGCGCGTTATTCCCGATCAGAACAAGTCCGTAGGACAACTCGGCCTTCCTCCGGTCATTGAAAGGATCGCTGAAGAACGGCGCGGCATGATCCTCGTCACCGGCGCGACCGGCTCCGGAAAGTCGACCACACTCGCCGCCATGATCGACTGCATCAATTCAACCCGCAGCGGTCACATCGTCACTATCGAAGACCCGATTGAGTTTCTGCACCGCGATAAGCATTCGTTTGTGACGCAACGCGAGGTTGACGTTGATACACGCTCGTTCGCTGAGGCTCTGCGCGGCGCACTGCGCCAGGATCCGGATGTGATCCTCGTCGGCGAAATGCGCGACCACGAAACGATTGAGACTGCGCTAACCGCTGCCGAGACGGGTCATCTCGTGCTCTCAACGCTTCACACACTCGACGCTACCGAAACCATCACGCGCATCGTTTCTTCGTTTCCTTCGCACCAACAGCGATCGGTGCGCATTCAGTTGGCGGGCATTCTGAAGGCCGTGATCTCGATGCGACTCGTGCGCGCCGCAAAGGGCGCGGGGCGCGTGCCGGCGATTGAGGTCTTAGTCTCAACCGCTTTCATTCGCGACCACATCATCAACGAAGAAAAGACCTACATGATTCGCGAGGCGATCGCGGCCGGTACGTCGCAATACGGAATGCAAACTTTCGATCAATCACTCTTTTCTCTGCTTCAGCAGCGATTAATCACGCAGGAAGAAGCGTTGCACAACGCAAGCAATCCTGACGAATTCAAGATGCGCGTGCAGGGAATCTACTCCGCCGACGACACGCTCGCCCACATGACAACGCCCGCGATAACGCCACCGCCTCCAACCACGAAAGCAGCGCCACCCACAATCAAAACCGAGACCGAAAGCATCTTCGTCAAGCACTAATTCACACGCTCGCGGCGCATGACGCGCACGCCGGCGCGCCAGTCTTCGTTGATGTCGAAGCGATAGACTTCGATGTCGCTCGCGATGCACTGCGCGAGGCGACGGAATGATGGATGGACTCGCAGTGTCGGCGCGACGAGATAGACCAAAGGCGGTTCGTCCCGAATTTTTAGATCGCAGAAGAGCCTGGCGCGCGCGATGTGACCGCGGCGCCGATGTGCTTCGACACGGCGCCAGTAATCTGCGCCTTGCAAAACGTGTTCGCGATCTTCGTAGACCTTCAATTCGATCACCACCAGTCTGCCGTCTTGCCGCAAGGCGAGCAGATCGATTGGCCGGATGCCGAGTTTGCCGCCACGCGCGGTGCGAAACTGCGCGTGCAGCGGCGCGATGATGAGGCCCGGGTCGAGTTTGGTAATGTCGCGGCGCAACAGTGATTCGAGCCACGCTTCGGCCGCGGAACGATAAAACGCGTGCTGGTGATCCGTCGCGTATGCCGAGCGATAGACGCGCAGATCGTGAAGCAAGTTTTCCCACTCACGTTGTGTTGACCCATCGAGCAAGCGACGATGTGTGCGGTCCAAACCGAACCAGATCTTTTCGGCGCCGAGCAAGGTGCGAACACGTGCGAACGGCAATCCGAAGTAGCGCAATGTTTCACCGTGACGCGCATGGACCACGTCGATCGCGTCCGGCGCCTCGGCAATGATGGCAGTGCTTTGCGTGGTTATCGTGGCGGGAGGCACGGGCGGAAATGAGGCTGGTTTCTTCTTCCATAGTTCGCGCCGTTCGAGTTGCTCCGCCACTGTTAGTTCAGTGAGATCTTTATCAACAACAAACACACGAATCTGATCTCGCAAACCTTCACGCAACAGCGCCACTCGATAAAGCAACGGCTTGAGTAGTTCGTCAGAAACAATCAGCCACAGTTGCTCGATATAAGGCGGCTTAACGCGATCCGCCGTTCGTTTGAACCACAATAACGTCGACGACAAGAACGCATCGACCGACGCGGGTTGACTAGTGACCACCGGACCACTAACTGCTATTTGCGTCAGCTTGCGGTTCAGGATGATGCGCGCGTAACGGCCGGGTTGACCGGGCCTAGTGCCTTGATTTAAAGCGCACCGCTCGATGCGTGTTTGAGGTCGTGCAGCGCACGCGAGCTGGGCCAACTTCTCGCACCGAAGCTGCCGGGCTGCGCGAATCGTCGCCGCCACCACCAACGCCGACGCACGTGGAACCAATTCAATTAACGGCAACTCGGCCCCGAGGCGACGCGACGCCTGCAA
>DATNJO010000843.1:0-3311 GCA_035603895.1 Pyrinomonadaceae bacterium | reverse complement strand
GAATACGGGCATTCCGCGCGCACTCGACATCGACAAGCCTTACGACAGTTTGAGTTTCGTGCCGACGCTGTTGGCATTAACGGGCGATTTACGCGATGATAACGAGCCGGTTCCAACATTGCGAGAGAGAGGATTCACTCGTTTTCCCGGTCGTGTTGTCAGGGAGTTGGTTCCCGTTCAACCACAAACCGGTAGTCAACAGAAATGATCGAGTCGAGAGAAGAGTTCGCAGAAAACTGGCCGGACACCGATACAGAAGAACTCTCGGAAGAACCCGAAACTTCCGCTGCGAACACCTCCCGCCGCTCCTTCATCTGGCTGCAAACACTTGCCTTCCTAATCGGTCTCGGTCTTTTAATCTTCGTTATTAACCGTGTCGGCGTCCAGCCTTTGTTCGATGCGCTGCTGCGCATCGGTTTCGGGTTTTTCATCATTCTCGGTCTTAGTGGTGCGCGTCACTTCCTGCGCACGATAGCGATGCGCGCGGCAGTGCCGCCCGAACATCGCCGCATCACGTTTCGCCACGCTTTCGCTGCGCGTCTCGGCGGTGAAGCAATCAGTTTTCTGACGTTCACTGGCCCGTTGCTCGGCGAAGCGACGAAGGTGGCGCTGTTACGCAAACGAGTGCCACTCACTTACGGCGTCCCCGCACTCGTCGTCGATAATCTGCTCTACAACCTGTCCGTTGTCTTCTTTGTGTTTACCGGCGCGCTCGTGATGCTGTGGTGGTATCCGTTGCCGGAAGAAGTCAACATCGTGCTGGTGATTATCGCGCTCGTTGCCGCGCTCGGCATCGCGGCCGTCGCGATAGCCGCCAAGCGGCGCGTGATGCTGATGACGTGGATCATCGATCGACTCGCGTCGTTGCGCCTGAGTCCGAAAGTGATCCTCAAACGCCGCGATCACATCTACCACATCGAATCGAAAGTCTACGACTTCTACAAACATCATCCCGGCGCGTTCTTCGCGATGGTCATTTGCAACCTGGCAGCGCACGCGACGAGCGTCATCGAGGTTTATCTCGCGCTGAAGATGCTCGGGTTTCAACCACAGTGGGCGCAGGCATACATCATCGAGTCGCTCACGAAAGTAATCAATTTTGTCTTTGGGTTCGTGCCGGGAACGATCGGCGTCTACGAAGGCGGCACTGAAATAATCCTGCAAAAGGGTCTCGGTTTCACGCCCGCTGCCGGTCTCGCGCTGGCGCTAGTGCGCAAAGCCGCGATTGTCGCCTGGACAACCGCCGGTCTGCTCGTACTAACATGGCGCACGCTGCCCAAAGCGGGACAGCGAATTCTCGATCGCAGCCCACGCTTACAACGTCTTATGGATAGCCTCGTCTTCTCAAACATTGCTCATCGACCCGCACGCACTGCGGTCAGTGTTTTCGGCACCGGTGTCGGCGTACTGCTGATCGTCTTCACTGTCGGTCTCGCCCATGGCGTTTTGCACGAACGTGGCCGGCGCGAATCAAACATCGGCGCGGAGATCATGATTCGGGCGTCGGGTTCCATGGGATTCGGCGGCGGATCGCAGTTTCGACTGCCGGTGGCTCATGCGGCTGAGCTCGCGCAAATCGACGGTGTTCGCGCCGCGACGCCTGTTGGACAAACACTCGACAAGAGCGACTCGGGTTTTGGTCAACGACTGATCGACGGAATCAACTACGACGAGTACGCATCGATTGCGAAGATCACGATGCGTGAAGGCCGCAAACTCGAATCAGGCGACGAAGCGATCATCGATCCGGAGTGGCAACGAAGCCGAAACGCAAAGGTCGGCGACACAGTGAAGTTGTTTGAACGTCCGTTCAAGATCGTCGGCGTTTACGAACCACCGGGCGGCGGCCGCATCAAAATTCCGTTGACCACCATGCAGGAACAGGAAGGCGCTGACAATCGCGCTTCTGCAATCTTGATTGCCTGCTCTGATCCTGCGCTACAGGATGCGGTTGCCGCACGCATTCTCCAGCGCTTTCCGGAAGATCAACTCGTGTTCACGCGCGACTTGCCTGAAATCTACGCCAGCGGGGTCCCGGCGTTGAATGTGTTCATCAAGGTGGTTGTCGGTGTGGCAGCGTCGATCAGTATGCTCGTGATTTTGTTGGCGATGTATACGACCGTCACCGAACGCACCAGGCAGATCGGCATTCTCAAATCGCTCGGTATGTCGAAGACCGCGATCGCGTGGGTGATCGAACAGGAAGCGATCATCGTCAGCGTCCTGGGTGTTGCAGTAGGTGTGGGGCTGACGTTTTTGGCGCGCGCTGCGGTGATGAGAGCGACCAGTCTAACCATCGAGGTCGAGCCGCGCTGGGTACTGATCGCGCTTGCGGTGGGTCTCCTGGGCGGAAGTATTGGCGCCTTGTATCCGGCCCTGCGTGCTGCCCGCCAGGATGCGGTTGAAGCGCTGAGTTACGAGTAAAGGCCAGTTCTGCCTGAATCGTTTTGAGTTCAAGCTTTAGCTTGTGCTTCGCAAAGCCAACCTAAAGGTTGAACTCAAAACGCGGGCTCAGAACCACAGATTACGCAGAGTTTGTTCTGCGTAATCTGTGGCTGGTTTTGTGTTTACTGATCGTCGCGCGGAACGCGAATCGCGTAGTCGGGCCAGCAGTTGAAACTGAACGGATCCTCAGGGTCATCGATTCCGAATGGAAACGCCGGTGCGGCGGGTGCCGCTGGTGGCGCGAACCTCGGATCCAAAGCCTTCGCGATCTGATCGCGTGCATCAGCGAGATGCGCACGCGTTGTCCGGTCGGTCGTTCGCTGGAGCGCGACGCCTATCGCGGTATTCAGATCACGCAGTTCCTGCTTGATCAACGCGCGGTAGTCGTCAGTCACCGACGGCCGCATGTTCAGCTTGTTCGACAGCAGATCGATGTAGGAGTTTTGCAAGTTACGACGATAAACGTCGATGCGTACTGCTCCCGCTCCCGGTTCGATCTCGCTCCAAATGCCACGGCGCACGTCTGACATGAAATCTGCCGGACGATAAGCCGCGACACCGTCGATCGCCTCCTGTTCGACCAGGCGATCGAAGCGCGCGTTGCTGAACAGTGAGTTGAGAACCCGCTCCTGTGCGGTGTTTATTCGCGCCAGTGCGCCCGCCGCTTCAATACGTCGAAGAATGTCGGCTTTCAGCGCCCACGTCGGCGTTGCAAACGCGTTTTCGTTCAGGAAGCGCACAGCAGCCACTTGCCGTTCTTTGGGAACGATCACGAAGCGGACGCCATCTTGTCCTGCGTGTTTCTGCTGCGAGTTGAACCCACCAACGATTCCCGTCACATGGTTAAGCTCGGTGGCCCACTGCCC
>DATNJO010000842.1:0-2885 GCA_035603895.1 Pyrinomonadaceae bacterium | reverse complement strand
CCCGTGCGTTTGATCTCCGCGATCAACCGCATTTTCTGGAAGAGCGGCCTCAACGATCTGCAGCAACTTGAAGACGCACCGGAATACGATCCGGCCGTCACGCTCACAGCCGAGAAGATTCGCGAATATCTGAAGCACACGGCCACCGTCTAAACAACGCCTGAATCAGTTAGCTTGCGGCTCCGCGAGCTATCTTGTTGTGTGCGCAACCCGCATTGAATGGAGAAGTGAATGAGCAAGAACGCAGTTGTTTCCGAGGACATGGCGAAGAAATTCGCTACCGAGAAGGAAACGGCATATACCCGCTGGATTGCCCAACAAGGCCTGGACATCATCGACGGTCACTATATCCAGGACTTGCGGACGGTTGATCTGAAAGAATGGGCGCGTCGTGGCGGCAAGGGCGTCTACATCAATCACGAAGCGTCGCGCACGTCGAACGACTGCTACGTTTGCGAAATCCCGCCCGGCAAATCGCTTGCACCCCAACGCCAGTTGTTCGAAGAAATGATTTACGTTCTGAGCGGTCGAGGATCGACTACCGTTCGTAACGAAGCAGGCGCAGAAGTCACGTTCGAATGGCAAGCCGGTGCACTCTTCGCCATCCCGCTGAACTGCTGGCACACGCACTACAACACGTCCGGCAAGGACGCCGCGCGTTTTGTCGCGGTCACGAACGGCCCACCCACGATCAATGCGCTCGAAGACATCGATTTCATCTTCGGCACGGCGTACGATTTCAAGAACCGCTTTAACGGCGAGCCCGACTACTTCGCAAATGGCGGCGAGCAGAAGGGTCTGCTGATGGAAACGAATTTCGTCGCCGATGCGGTGAACCTGCCGCTGATCAGCGCTGCAGAACGCGGCGCCGGCGGCGGTCATATCCGTTTCAACATGGCACGTGGTTCTCAGAACAGCCATATTTCGCAATTCCCGACCTCGACGTACAAAAAAGCGCACTCGCACGGCCCCGGCGCGCACGTCATCATCATGAATGGTTCGGGTTACTCAATGATGTGGCGTGAAGGCGAAGAGCCGAAGCGTTACGACTGGCAAGCCGGCTCGCTGATCACGCCGGCCAACGGCGAATTTCACCAGCACTTCAACACGAACCCGAATCCGTCGCGTTACCTCGCGCTCAAGCACGAAGTCGTCTCCCAGCGCAATTCACAAGGCGTGCCGAAGGCGTGGATTTCGCGGCGCATCGGCGGTTGCCAGATCGACTATGCGGACGAAAATCCAGTCATCCGCTCGACGTTTTCATCGGAGCTGGAAAAGATCGGCCTGACGATGCAGATGAATGGCGCGTACGAGAAGGAACTGGAAACGCTGCCGTCGCTCGCAGCCTGAATCCCGGCCATTGCCCGTTAATCCGGTACAGCTGTAGGCGCGGGGTACATCAGGCTGATGTGCCCCGCCAAAGCAAACCTATCTGAGACTCTCGATGAAGAAGAATTTCCGCCTCGCGGCAGTTGCCGGGCTTCTGGGTGCCGCCTTGACGTTGATGGGCTCCAGTCCCGCTTTCTCAGCCGGCTATGTTTCGAGCGAGTCCGTCGCGCAATACAACGGCGCGGATCGCACGCAAAAGCTGGTCGCCGGGGCGAAGCAGGAAGGCAAGCTGACGGTGTATTCGTCGCTGCCGCCTGCTGATTTCGATCCGATCATCAAGGCGTTTGAGCAGAAATACGGTGTGCACGTTACGGTTTGGCGCTCGAGCGCCACCGGCATTCTGCAACGCGCCATTTCGGAAGGCCGCGCCGGTCGCTACGAAGCCGACGTGTACGAAACCAACGGCCCGCAGCTTGAGGCGATGTATCGGGAAAAACTGTTGCAGCCAATCAATTCGCCGGTTATGAAATTGCTGATTCCTGCGGCAATTCAGGATGACAACGCATGGACGGCTACGCGCCTGAACGTGTTCACCGTCGCATACAACACCAACCTGATAAAAAAGGCTGATCTTCCGAAGTCGTACAAGGATCTACTCGATCCGAAGTGGAAAGGTAAGCTCGGCGTGGAAGGCCAGGATTCGTTGCCGTGGTTCGCGGAAACAGTGCACAACCTCGGCGGTCAACCGGGGATCGACCTTTTCAAGCAGATCGTTGCAAATAACCACGTGTCTGTGCGTCGCGGTCATACGCTCGTGGCGAATCTGGTCGCCTCGGGAGACGTACCGATGGCTTTCGGCATCTACAACTACAAGGTCCAGTCCATGAAGGAGGCCGGCGCACCTATCGACTGGTTTTCGATCGGGCCGGCTATCACCCAGCCGAACGGTGTCGGTGTGGCGCACATGCTCAGGCATCCGAATGCAGCGGTCCTGTTTTACGACTTCCTGCTTACCGACGGTCAAACCGTGTATGCGGCGCACGATATGGCCGTGACGAACACGACGGTGAAGCGCAAGCTTCCGGACGTGTCGATGCAGATCATTTCGAATAAGGACATCATCGACAACCAGGCGAAAAACCAGGCGTTGTTCGATAGTGTGTTTAGCGGCACGTAGTCGATTCTGAGGCGGGAAAGTCTGCCCGCCTTTTTTATCTTCGCCTGAAAACGCAGTAGCTTTTTGAGCCGACCTGTTAGCACACGGAAGCTCAGCCCCGCATCCAGTCAGCGCCGCCACACATATCACATGCAGTGCCGTCATTATTTTCCGGCTGCTGCGGACAAAATCCGTTTAATTAGTTATGCGATTTTTTCGTATGGCTGCGGCATGTTTGCATGAAAGGAACAGCTGGATATAGACCGGTTGTCGTTTAAAGTCATGATTGGAGACATATGAGAACAAGATTACTTCCGCTGATCGCTCTACCCGCCCTCGCCGGCATTGCGCACGCTCAAAGCTCGGTGACGCTGTACGGCATCGTCAATGAGGGTATCAA